>JBEBAV010000057.1:0-13551 GCA_041158725.1 Actinomycetota bacterium | reverse complement strand
TATCCATGACATCGATGTGCTTAGCGAAGAACACGACCTTGCCCACCGATCGTGCGAGCTGTGCTGCGTAGTCGGAAGCCAGTCCAGCCTTTGCCTGACCAATCTTGCGAACCATGGTGAAGACGTTCTCGCCAGTCTTCTGGCCCTTCGATTCATCAAGTTCCTGCTGCGCAACCATGCGGATGAGCTCCGTTGTGGAGCCACGGAAGTTACCTGAGACGGTGAGACGGTTGTAGCGATCGAGCAGACGCTTCGCGAGCTCAGCTTCAGCAGCCTTGATCGAGTTACCAAGCTCGTCATCGAGTTCAACGGGCAGGTCAACCACGCGCTTGGCGGGAAGATCCTTAGCCACGTCAATCTTGCGACGACGAACAATACCCATCGAGATGACGGTCTCCCGGGCGGAAGGATAGAACGCCTGGTCTGCAGGGGTGAGACCAATAGCTTCGAGTTTGGCGGTGAGTTCAGCAGAGGGCTTCTCGCCGTCAATCCAGCCGAGGAACTTCCAAATAGCGCGGAAGTCATCGATGTCGTTGATCAGTGGTGTACCGGTCAGAGCGATGCGCAGAGGGTTGTGTCCTGGAGTGCGGGCCACGATGCGATCAGAGAGCGCCAGAACGTGCTTGGAGCGCTGTGAGGTGAGGTTCTTAATGAAGTGTGCTTCATCCACAACCATGCCCTTGAAGCCCAACTGCCCGATCCAGGAAAGGTGACGGTCAAGAACTTCATAGTTCACGATGAAGACATCAGCGAAAGCATCCACGTCTGTTCCATCACCGTGAATGACGGTTGCCTTACGGCCAGGAATCCAGCGCTCAACTTCACGAGCCCAGTTCATCTTCACCACGTTGGGCACGATGGCCAGCAGCGGGAAGGCATTTGCAACAGATGCAGCGATAAGGGACTGTGCAGTCTTTCCCAGACCGGGCTCATCGGCGAGCAAGAAGGTGCGGTGACCTTCACGAACGCTCTCAATGAAGCGAATCTGGTGAGGCATTAACTCACGGCCCTGTGGCGAGTAGCGGTCAAACTTGGGAACAGCAGGCATAGTCATGCATGCTGAACCGCCACCAGCGCCCGTCTCGAAGGACTTAAAGAGTGGGCCCAGCAATTCCCAGTTGGACAGACGCATCACGGGGATAGAGCCGGTTGCTGGCTTAGAGAAGTCGGGCTCAAGGAAGGGAGTGGACTTCAAACGCGACTTGACCGACAGGGGAAGAACCTGCTTCTCAGCGAGCTCAGGAGCAAACTCCTGAACAGGCTTGGCCTGTTCCGTCGTGATGATGAGGTCTTCGGGGTTGATCTCGGCACCTGATTCGACCAGCCAGTCCCGGCGCATTTTCTGCGCCACAGGACTGGTTGCGTGGTCAACTTCGAGCAGCTGAATCAGTGACGTGTCACGGGCAGCAGTTTTCGCCAAGATGGTGGCAACACCATCAAGACGCTTGAGCTGTTCTGCACGTGCAGCGTCAGTCAGTGAAGCGTCACCCTTGACGCGTGCACGTTCTTCACGAACAAGGAAAGCAATGACCTGGAACTTGGTGCGGTTGGTGGGGCCAACCTTCTTCCCGGTCTGAGCTTTTGCTTCTACCTCGCGCACCTTGCGGGCGAGGATAGGAATGAGCCCCGAGTTATCGAGGGTGTTGCGACGAGTGCCTGTGCGGGCCACGTGGTCTCCATGACTTAAGAAACGATGGCATCACTCGCAAGCGATGCTTGCGTAATGCCCCAAACTGCACTTAACCCCTAGAAGGTACCTCGCGCATCACGCGTTAGCGCCGGCGACAGTAGAAACGAAGGTGTTGGTGCAGTAACAGTCTACTACTTGGGAGCAGGGGTCTTAATCAGGAAGCCACCGAGGAAGAAAACGGCTGCCGCCGCAGTTTGCAGAAGCATCCACCATTGAATTCCCGGAGTGATGCCGTCGGTCAAACGCACGATCGGATTCCAATAAAGAGCGATCAAGAAAAACAGGGGGAGGAAAACCCACTTCTTGGGATCAGCCCACTGCCAAGAGAAAACCGCAAGGATTGCAGCAAGAATGCTGACCACAAACAAGATGGTGATGTACCACTCTGAACCGTAGAGGGCCATGCCAATAAACATCGCCGTAACCCCTGCGAGACCGGGAACAATCCCGGGACGAATGAGCTCAGGTTCTTGTTGCTTTTGTGCCATGGAAAAAGTTTAGCGACGACGCATACGGTCAGCCTCTGGGCAATCGAAAGGATCGCGTGCAGCAAGACCAACCCTGTTGAGATACCCAATCACAATGCCGTAAGAACGCATGAGCGTGGTCTCGGTGTAAGGAACACCTTCTCGAGCACAGTGCTGCTTCACGATCACTCGAGCCTTACGAAGATGCGTGCGAGACATGCTGGGAAACAGGTGGTGTTCGATTTGATAGTTCAAACCACCCATAAATGCTGTTGCACCAAAGCCCTTGATGTTGCGCGAGGTCAGAACTTGCTTGGCCATAAAGTCCACGCGGTTGTCCTTGGGAATCATGGGCATGCCCTTGTGGTTGGGAGCAAAAGAGGCACCCATGTACACACCAAACACGGCCAGCTGAACACCCAAGAAAGCAAATGCCAGACCCACAGGGAGGAATAGGAAAACCACAGCGACATATGCGCTCAAACGCAATGCAATGAGAGAGAGCTCAACTGCGCGACCTTCCAGGCGATCCTTCTGGAACAAAGTCAGGATTGAGCGGAAGTGCAGGTTGATCCCTTCAAGCGTCAATAAAGGGAAGAAGAGGTATCCCTGGCGCTGCGTAATCCATCGCAGCAAACCTTTTTGCTTGACCGCATCAACCTCTTGGAAAGAGATGGTGTCCCACTCAATGTCAGGATCTTTCCCCACCGTGTTCGGGTTGATGTGGTGCTTGGTGTGCTTGTTCATCCACCAGGCATAGGAAATTCCGACGACAGCGGTCGCAAGAATGCGGCCGCTCCAGTCGTTGAGTTTTCCAGACTTAAACACCTGACGGTGTGAAGCCTCATGTGTGATGAAAGCGAACTGAGTCAGCAGAATTCCCAAACCAGCAGCAATGAGGAGTTGGAACCAGGAATCGCCAATGAGCACAAAACCGGTAATGAGTCCGCCCAGAGCTAGCGACAGGCCAACAAACAACCAGATATAGAACGCTGGATTCTTCCGCATCAAACCGGCCTGTGTGACAGCCTTCATCAACGCAGCATAGGAACTGGTCAGAGGCTTGCGGGTGGGATCCTTCGGCTCCGTGGAGCGGATAGGGCCAAGGGTAGAGCTGAGTGTCATGGTCGCCACTTCTGGAAAGTCAGGTCGACTTCACAGCCGGCGAGATGTTGCGTAATGCAGTTAGTTCAATCTAGCGTGCGAATCTGCGAAGACGCAGTGAATTGAGCACAACAAACAAACTCGAGAACGCCATCGCAGCTCCTGCCAACATCGGGTTCAAGAAACCGAGAGCTGCCAATGGGATTGCTGCGACGTTGTAGGCAAAGGCCCAGAACAGATTCCCGTGAATAATTCCCAGAGTTCGCCTGGAAAGTTGAAGGGCATCCACCGCGGCAGAGAGCGTACCGCGGACTAAAGTGATGTCACTGGCAGCGATCGCAACATCTGTGCCCGTGCCCATTGCAATACCTAAATCAGCCTGAGCTAACGCGGCCGCATCATTGACACCGTCGCCCACCATTGCCACCCGTTTACCTTCGGTTTGCAGGTGACTGACAACCTCAAGTTTGCGTTCAGGGCTTGCCCCGGCAATCACTCGAGATAGGCCAACCTGCGCAGCAATAGCGTGTGCGGCTTGTTCCTGATCTCCTGTGAGTAAAACCGTTTCTAAACCGAGAGCATTCATCCGAGCAATTGCCTCAGCAGAATCAATCCTGATGGTGTCTGCAACGGCGATAATCACTCGGACCTGCCCATCCCAGCCAGCAAGAACCGTTGTGGCACCCGTCGAGCGTGACAAGGTCAGCTGGTTCTCTTGCTCCGCCGAGAGAACAAGCTCGTTGTATTCCATCCACTCACGAGTTCCCACGAAAACTTCGGCATTCTCGAGAATGCCGGTTACACCCTGCCCTGCAACCGAGCGGAAATCGTGAACGTGAGGAAGATCTGCTGCAGAGTTGGCGCAGACATAGTTCACGATGGCCCGCGCAATGGGGTGTTCTGAACCAGATTCCAATGCGGCAATGATGTGCAGGTCATGCTCGTCACTTCCTTGGGTGGAGAACACCTGCTGCACACTCATCTGGCCGGTGGTGACTGTTCCGGTCTTATCCATCACCACAGTGGTGATGTGTGAGGAGCTTTCGATGGCATCCGGTCCAGAAATGATGATGCCCAATTGAGCAGCACGGCCAGTGCCCACCATCAATGCAACTGGGGTTGCCAACCCCAGCGCGCATGGACAGGCAATGACCAACACCGCAATGGCCGCGGTGAAGCCCACAGCGAGTGGAGCACCGGCGAGGACCCAACCCAACACCGTGAGCGCAGCAATGCCCACCACAATGGGAACGAATACGGCAGAGATGCGATCTGCCAATTTCTGCACGGCAGCTTTGTGAAGCTGTGCATCCTCGACGAGGGCGGCGAGCTGGGCAATCCGCGTGTTCTTGCCAACACTTGTTGCCCGAACCACCAATCGACCATCCAGCACGATGGTGGAGCCGGTCACGCGTGAAGATTCGGTGACGTCAACGGGGAGGCTCTCCCCCGTGAGTGCACTTTCGTCAACTGCAGCACGCCCCTCCACGACAACGCCGTCAGTGGCGATGATTTCACCAGGGCGCACAACAAAAACATCACCTACCCGAAGGTCAATAGCAGCTACTCGTTTTTCAACACCTTCGACAAAAACCGTAGCTTCCGTGGCAGTGAGTTCACCCAGCGCATGAAGCGCTGCTCCAGCCGAGCGTTGAGATTTCTCTTCGAGATATCGACCAAGGAGTAAGAATGTTGTCACACCAGCAGCAGCTTCGAAATAGATGTTGTGGGTGGGATCTGCTTGCCAGGCAAAAAGCTCCATGTTGTGGTGCATATGAGGATCACCGGCAGCACCAAAGAACAACGCATAAACCGACCAGCCATAGGCCGCAAAAGTGCCCATGGTGATGAGAGTGTCCATGGTGAGAGTGCCGTGGCGCAGGTTGATGAATGTCGCCCTATGGAAAGGCAGTCCACACCAGAAGACCACAGGGGTTGTCAACAACAGAGAAATCCACTGCCAATACGTGAATTGCCATGTCGGAACCATCGCCAGCAGGATGACAGGAACGGACAGCACAATCGCAATGATGAGCCGCTCCAACAGGGAAACTTTTCCTGCCTGAGCCCCCTCGGACTTTTCGGCAGAAGCAACTTCATCGTCAGGAAGAGTGGCGGTGTAGCCCAGTTTGGTCACCTGATCAACAAGCTGCTGTTGACTGACAGTAGATGGAAATTCAACCTTGGCGCTGTGCATAGCCAGGTTGACCGAGGCTGTGACACCAGGGAGTTCGTTGAGGCTCTTCTCGACTCTGGCCACGCAGGAAGAACATGTCATTCCTTCAACACCGAGAACGATTGTTGACGTGGTCTGATCAGCCATGGCTCCTCATTCCTTCATCAACAGATAACAGTTCTTCTCACCAGCGTATTCCCCAGGTTAAGAAGAAAACACCGCCCCGGTGGGGGCGGTGTTTTCAGTGGGAATTACTAGTTCGTCGTGGCGGGGGTAGGAACTGTGGTGGGGTAACCCTCAGGAATGATGTCGTTACCGTTAGCATCGTGCTCGTGAGGGACATTGCCGGGCATTGAACCATCAGCTTCGAGGCCACCCTGTGGCGCACCTGCAGGAGCGCCCTTGGGTCCGTGTCCACCCTTGCCGTGAGGACCATCTCCGTCGCCGTCACTCAAGTGACCTTCAACAGAAGCTTGACCAGCTAGGCCGGGAAGTGGGCCGCCGCCGTGACCGAAGGCATTTGCAACTGCTACGCCGCTGCCAAATACTCCGGCAAGAAGTGCAACGCTCGCTGCCGAGATACCGACGATAGCTCCGGCGCCCAGTCGACGCTTGCGTCCTTCTGCGATGGGGGTGACAGGTGCTTCAGCTTCTTCAGCCGCAGCTTCAGGGGTGTACTCAGCAGGAGTCTGAGTTGCCTCTACGTTGTCTAGGTTTTCGTTGTTGTCGTTCTTTGGCATCTGCATGCCTCCTTACGTTCATTGTGTGAGGTTGGGATCCTCTGGCCCTTGTGGCCGGTAATGACACAATGAACGTTCAAGCTATGAGGACACTATGAACGACTTAAGAGTGAGCAGAGAGTTTTATTTCTTTTTCTCGCTCAAGAAAACGTTGTGTTGCGGTGGCCACAATCTTGTTCGCCATGCCATTAAAGATGATGCCGTGGGCAGGGACAATGGAGAGCCAGTAGAGGCGTCCACCAAGACCTCGGGGAAAGAAGATTGCCCGCTGCGTGTAGTGCGAGGTTCCATCCGGCTTGGCGTCTGCCGTGAGTTCGAGCCAGGCCAAACCTGGCACTTTCATTTCTGCACGCAAGCGCAGGAAGTTGCCATGATCAATACGTTCAACGCGCCACCAATCCACCGCTTCACCGGCACGAAGGTGAACGGGATTAGCGCGACCACGTCGAAGTCCCACACCTCCAACGAGCTTGTCTGCGAAGCCACGTGCTGCCCAGGCGATGGGAAGTGAATACCATCCGTTCTCTCCACCAATTCCTTCGATGACAGCCCATAAATCTTCCACCGGGGCGTCACAGTCACGCTCTTTCAGGTCGATGTAGACACGGTGGCCAGCCCAATCAGGGTCACTCGGCAGAGGATCACTCGGTGCACCATCAACACTGGAGTTCTGCCAGCTCGTTTCCAGAACACCTTCCTTCATGCGCTCCAGCGCAAGACGCACCGCTGTGCGATAGGGCAAGAGCCCTTCTTTCGGTGGTGGAATGAGGTCGTCCACATCATGCTCGTTCATCACACAGTCGTGCTGAAGTGACGCAATAATCGGCACGGCGAGCGCACGGGGAATGGGCGTGACCAAGTTCACCCATTGACTGGCCAGATAGGGAGTGAGGACTGGCAGCTTCAAGATGGCCCGCTCTTTCATGCCGGCCTCAACGGCATAGCCGTTCATCATCTCTGAATACTTGAGGACTTCAGGTCCACCAATATCGAGGGTCCTGTTGACCGTCGGTGGGAGATCTGCAGCTTTGATCAGGTAATACATCACGTCGCGCACGGCGATGGGCTGAATAAGGTTTCCTACCCACTTAGGGGCAGTCATCACCGGTAGGACATCGGTGAGGTGACGAATCATTTCAAAGCTGGTAGATCCAGAGCCGATAATCACGCCGGCTTGCAATGCGACGGTGGGGACTCCTGATTCGAGGAGAATTTCTCCTACCTCTGCCCGCGAACGCAAGTGCTTGGAAAGCTCACCGGTCGAAGGGTGAAGCCCACCGAGATAGACAATGCGGGAAAGCTTGTTGGCTTTCGCTGCAACAGCAACATTTCTGGCCCCGATGAGTTCCTTCTGTTCGAAGTCACCCTTTTGCCCCATCGCATGAACGAGGTAGTAGAGAACATCAATGTCTTGACAAGCAGAGTCGACCACTGCCCCGTCAAGAAGGTCCCCTTCGACAATGTCGACCTGGGATCGCCAAGGAACATCTTTGAGCTTGTCGGCATTGCGAACAAGCACCCGAACAGTGAATCCCGCCTCCAAAAGGCGTGGCACAAGTCGACCACCGATATAGCCGGTTGCACCAGTTACTAAAGCTCTGCGAATCGACATGACCTGACTCTACGCCTGGAAGCTTGATAGCTTCTATAGAAGGGAGGGAAAATGCCGACAAAAAACCGTCTATGGCTAGGCGGCACTATTGCTGTTCTCATTCTCCTGCCCCTCATCTCTCTGGGTTCTGCCGTGAGTGCAGTGATGTCGATGCAGACCGCCTCAACGGTCGAATCGCTCGAGAAAGCACTTAACGGAACAGAAGCTCCCATCGATATCGCTGTTCCCACCGAGACACCGTCGGTAATCAACACAACTCCCGCCACAGAGCCGGCTCAGGTAGCTTCGCCCGGTGCCACTGCTTTTCTTCAACTGCTTGAACAGTTACCCACCGACGACGCCCCTTCCGCTCACACCGGCTATAACCGTGACTATTTCAACGCCTGGGTCGATGCAGACGGTGACGGGTGTAACACCAGGGCTGAGGTGTTGATGAAGGAATCTCTCGCCGCTGTGACTACTCGGGGTAATTGCACAGTCAGTTCTGGGCAGTGGGTTTCCGCCTATGACGGAGTCATGCTGACCGATGCCAGCGGGCTCGACATTGATCATTTTGTTCCCCTCAATGAAGCATGGGGTTCGGGGGCTTATGCCTGGGATAGTGCCACTCGAGTGAACTTTGGAAATGACCTGGGTTATGACGCATCACTGTTGGCTGTCACAGCGAGTTCTAATCGCTCAAAAAGCGACAAAGATCCTGCGCAGTGGATGCCGGTGAATCACAGCTACTTCTGTGACTATGCCGCCACGTGGGTGGCTGTGAAATGGCGTTGGAGCCTGAGTGTCGATTCGCTCGAGCGCATGACGTTACAGTCCGTTCTTAACGGCTGTTCGACCATCTCTATCTCGCTTCCAGAGAAAGCAACTGTGGTTGCCGGTAGTGATCCTGCCCCGGTCGTTCCTGTGAGCGATGGGGTTCTTGATCCCAACTATGGAACGTGTTCCGTGGCACAAGCCAATGGTGCTGGCCCCTACTACCAAGGGGTCGACCCAGAGTATGACTGGTATCGCGACCGCGATAAAGATGGCGTGGTCTGCGAATAGGCATTAACTGAACAAGGGCCCGACCTCCAAAGAGGTCGAACCCTTGTGCGCTGTGTTTACGCTTACTTTCCGCCGCAGCACGCGCCGCCGCAGCAGCCGCCCTCTTCGCCGCCACCTACGGTTGCGGAAGGGGTCTCAAGCTTGATGTTTGCGGTTGCCATGTGGTCTCCTTCAGATAAGGGGTGACCGTCGGGGCTTTCGCCTGACCGGTCGAGGTCTATAACCAGTGTGCGCCTGATTCCTTAGAACGTCAACGTGAATGCGGGGTATGTCGCCCAGAGCTTAATTAGCCGTGAGTGCTGCCCATCTCCAGGAGTACAACACCAACGATGATCAGTGCGATACCCACAAAACCCCACATAGTGAGATTTTCTTTGAACAAGAAGATTCCCATAATGGCTACGAGTGCTGTTCCGGCACCTGCCCAGATCCCGTAGGCCACACCCATGTTGAGCCCTTTAGATAAGCCCAAACCGAGGGATGCGAACGCTGTGAGGTACCCCACGAAGACAAAGATCGTGGGAACAACCTTGGTGAATCCTGCACTCATCTTGAGGGCAAGGGTGCCCACAACTTCAGCGACGATAGCAAGGGCAAGAAGTAAATAAGCAACAACCATGTTTAAACTCTAACCCGCTCCGTGAATACGTCGGCTGAGCTCATGTGCAGTTGAGGTCATTTCCGGCAGCAGAGAAGCCACACGCTCATTAAATGCCTCTGGAGTGTTCAATCCTGTGGAAGAAAAAGTCACCGCGATTCCGGCAGCAGGCCAACCGATATGGTCTTTGACCACGACCCCGACGGAGGCGAGCCCTTCCGTGATTTCCCCTCGCTCAATGGAGTATCCCTGCTGTGCTGCATCGGTGACGAGGGCTTTGAGTTCTCGATAGGTCCTGGGCCCCGTGTTGGCGACACCTGCACGTTGGGTAAAGACAATGCTGTCGGGATACAACGCGCGAAGTTGGGCTGGTGGCAACGCCGAGAGCAGTGCCCGACCTGAAGCCGTGAGATGTGCTGGCAGACGCACTCCCACATCAGTTACGAGGCTGGGTCGGCGTGGCGCTCGCTCTTCAACGACATAGAGAACATCTGTTCCGTGAAGCACGGCAAGGTGTGCTGATTCACCGATGTGATCCACCAGCTTCGCCAGCAGGGGTGCCCCCACACGGGTGAGCGGTTGCTGGCGTGTGTAGGCAGAGGAAAGCTCAAACGAGGCTGGGCCTAGACCGTAGCGACGTTCTTCCGGGATGTGCAGTGCAAAACCGCGCTCGGTCAATACGGTCAGAATTTGATAGACCGAACTCCGCGGAAGTTCTAGCGCTGTGGCAATTGATTGCGCAGGAACTGGACCTCTCTGATGTGCAAGGTATTCAAGAATGCGCAGGGTGGAATCAGCTGCAGGGACTTTACTCACAGACACAGTCTGCCATGTCTGTTATTTCAGACACAAGGGTATGAATGACTGTACTTTCGGGCTATTTTTTAGTGTGAAATCAAAGCATGAGTTCAGTAGTAGTTGGCGCAGGTCCCGTATCTATCGAAGATGTCGTCGCCGTTGCACGCCACAATGCCATCATCACGCTTGACCCACAGGCCCTGGAGGGAGTTGCTGCCTCCCATGCAGTGATAGATGGCTTGGCTTCAGATCCCAATCCCCACTATGGAATCTCTACCGGATTCGGCGCCCTGGCCACCACGTTTATCGAGGCAGATCGGCGTGCACAGCTACAAGCATCACTCGTTCGTTCACATGCCGCCGGTTCAGGCCCTGAAGTAGAACGAGAAGTCATTCGTGCTTTGATGCTGCTGCGTCTCTCAACCTTGATGACCGGTCGCACCGGTGTTCGACCCATTGTCGCTGAAACCTATGCGGCAGTGATCAACGCCGGCATTACTCCCGTCGTTCGTGAATACGGCTCTTTGGGATGCTCTGGAGACCTCGCTCCACTCTCCCACTGTGCATTGGCAACTCTGGGTGAAGGCGATGTCCGAGACGCAGAAGGCGTGCTGATGCCAGCCGCAGAAGCGCTTGCCTCTGCCGGCATCACCCCCCTCAAGCTGGAAGAAAAAGAAGGCCTTGCCCTCATCAATGGCACCGACGGCATGCTGGGCATGCTGGCACTGGCCATTACTGATCTCAAGATGCTGATGACTACGGTGGATATTTCGGCCGCAATGAGCATCGAGGGCCTCATGGGAACCGATAAAGTCTTTGCTGCCGACCTCCAGGCACTGCGCCCACAGGTTGGTCAGGGACACTCGGCCACAAACTTGCGCAACATCTTGGCCAATTCCCCCATCGTGCACTCGCACGCAGGCCCTGAAGATGGCCGCGTGCAAGACGCCTATTCCCTGCGTTGCTCCCCACAGGTTCACGGTGGTGCCCGCGATACCATTGCTCACGCTGAAATAGTGGCAGGCCGTGAACTCGCCTCTGCCGTGGACAACCCCGTGCTGACCGTTGATGGTCGGGTTGAAAGTAACGGCAACTTCCACGGTGCACCCGTGGCATATGTGCTCGACTTCCTTGCTATCGTCGCCGCGGATGTTGCCTCGATGAGTGAGCGTCGCACTGACCGATTCTTAGACCGCGCTCGCAACCAAGGACTTCCACCCTTCCTCGCACATGAGGTGGGCGTGGATTCAGGCCTCATGATTGCCCAATACACCGCCGCTGGCCTTGTTTCTGAGATGAAGCGACTTGCAGTTCCCGCCTCTGCTGATTCCATTCCCTCCAGCGCGATGCAAGAAGACCACGTCTCGATGGGATGGCATGCTGGTCGCAAGCTTCGGAAAGCCGTCGATGCGCTCTCTCGTGTGATCGCGATTGAGCTCATTACTGCGGCACGAGGTATTGATCTGCGTGACCCTTTGCAGCCCAGTCCCATCACTGGTGCCGTCATCGCTGAACTTCGCCACAACGGAGTTGCCGGCCCCGGACCAGACCGCTTCCTTTCTCCTGAGATTGAAGCTGCTGCCGAGCTCACCCTGAGCGGTCGCATCGCTGCGGTCGCCCAGTCCGCCTCACAGACCACACTGATTTAACCCACACAGATTGAGCACAAGGAGAACATCATGACTTCAGGACCTCGCACCGTTCGTGCAGCTCGCGGAAACAAACTGACCGCCAAGAGCTGGCAAACCGAAGCCCCCATGCGCATGCTCATGAACAACCTTGACCCCGAGGTTGCCGAGCACCCCGAGAAGCTTGTGGTTTATGGAGGCACCGGAAAGGCTGCCCGCACCTGGGAAGCTTACGACGCCATCGTGCGCACCCTGGAAACCCTCGAATCCGATGAGACACTCTTGGTGCAGTCCGGTAAGCCTGTGGGTGTTTTCCGCACCAACGAGTGGGCACCCCGTGTTCTCATCGCCAACTCCAACTTGGTCGGCGACTGGGCTACCTGGCCTGAGTTCCGCAAGCTCGAGGCAGAAGGCTTGACCATGTATGGCCAAATGACGGCAGGCTCGTGGATCTACATCGGCACCCAGGGCATCTTGCAGGGCACCTACGAGACTTTTGGTGCAGTTGCCCGCCAGCACTTTGGTGGCACCCTGGCAGGAACACTGACTCTAACTGGTGGTTGTGGTGGCATGGGTGGGGCTCAGCCTTTGGCTGTCACCATGAATGACGGTGTCGTCCTGATCGTGGATGTAGACGCCTCTCGTCTCGAGCGTCGCGTGGAACACGGCTACCTCGACGAGATGACCCACGATCTCGATGACGCTATCGCTCGCGTACTTGCCGCAAAGGAATCGAAGACCCCTCTCTCTGTGGGTATCGTGGGCAACGCAGCAGACGTCTTCACTGAGCTCCTAGAGCGCAAGGTACCCATCGATATCGTCACTGACCAAACCAGTGCCCACGACCCCCTTTCCTACCTCCCCGAGGGTGTCTCCGTTGAGGAATGGCACAAGAAAGCTGAAGCAGACGCTGCCTGGTTCACTGAGCACTCCCGTGCCGCCATGGCGAAGCAGGTCAAGGCCATGGTTGAGTTCCAGGATGCTGGCGCCATCGTCTTCGACTACGGCAACTCGATTCGCGCTGAAGCCAAGCTTGGTGGCTATGACCGTGCGTTCGAATTCCCTGGATTTGTTCCCGCCTATATTCGCCCCCTGTTCTGCGAAGGAAACGGACCCTTCCGCTGGGCTGCGCTCTCCGGTGACCCCGAAGACATTGCGAAGACCGACAAAGCCATCGTGGAACTCTTCCCCGAGAACGAGCACCTCAAGCGATGGATCACCAAGGCGGGAGAAAAAGTTCACTTCGAAGGCCTCCCTGCCCGTATTTGCTGGCTGGGCTATAAAGAACGTCACCTGGCTGGTCTCAAGTTCAACGAGATGGTCGCCTCTGGCGAGCTTTCCGCTCCCATCGTGATTGGTCGTGACCACCTCGACTCTGGTTCAGTCGCTTCTCCCTACCGCGAAACCGAAGCCATGAAAGATGGCTCAGATGCCATCGCTGACTGGCCTCTGCTCAATGCCCTCCTCAACACGGCATCAGGTGCAACCTGGGTTTCCTTGCACCACGGCGGCGGTGTGGGAATCGGCCGCTCCATCCACTCTGGCCAGGTCACTGTTGCCGATGGCACCGAACTTGCAGCCCGCAAGCTCGAACGCGTTCTCACGAACGATCCTGGCACGGGTGTGATGCGTCACGTTGATGCAGGCTACGAGCGTGCAGAACAAGTGGCTCGTGAGCGTGGACTGCGCGTTCC
>JBEBAV010000056.1:0-2979 GCA_041158725.1 Actinomycetota bacterium | reverse complement strand
GAGCTGGGTTACAACCTGCTCAAGTCAGTGGAACTGATGTCCTCGGTTTCTGCTGTTTCTGGTCGCTATGCCATCGTCCAGTCTGGTGCGCTCAAGGTTCGTCTGCTTCTGGCCAAGAACCCAGCAGGCTGGAGTGAACTGCTCGACATCATGCCGCCGGCACCCACTCCTGTCATCGTGATGATTAACTCCAACCATGCCGACGGCCGTGACCCGTCGTGGTTGTGGGATGTCCCGTTTGAACGCCTTGCTGGTCGCACGGTGATTGCCTCCGGTAATCGTCGGCGTGACCTGGCTGTGCGACTGCTGCATGCAGGAGTGGAGTGCGTTGTGGTCGAGGACCCCTTTGCTCCAGATGCTGAACTGCCAGAGAGTGTTCGCAAGCTCGATGTCATTGACTGCGCAGCGACCTATACGGCATTCCAGAAAATACGTGTGGGGGCTCTCGGGGAGGTAGACGCATGAGCAAGACCGTAAAGATCGCGTCGATCTATCCCACCTTGTTGGGAACCTATGGTGACGGCGGCAATGTGGCTGCACTGCGCCACATTGCAGCACTGCATGGCATCACGGTGTCAGTCGACGAAGTCTCTCCCGGACAGAAAGTTCCCGCTAACGCGGATATCTATGTCTTGGGTGGTGGTGAAGACACGGCGCAGTCTGCCGCTGCTGCAGCTCTGCACGCCAGTGGCGCGCTCGCCGAGGGTGTGAAGAACGGTGCTGCTGTTCTTTCTATTTGTGCCGGGTATCAAATCTTGGGCCATACTTTCCTCGATGCTGAGGGTAAACCTTCTGCGGGCCTGGGTTTGCTCGATGTCACCACAGACCGCTTAGAAAAACGTGCTGTGGGTGAGCTCGTGGCACATCCTTTGTCGTCTGGCCCTGCCGGAATCACCGCAGTGTTGACGGGATATGAAAACCATGGCGGCTTTACCCACCTCGGTTCGGGTGTTGAACCCTTTGCTTCTGTCACTTCAGGTATTGGCAACGGTGATGGCACAACCGAAGGCGCAATCAACGGTCGCGTTATCGGAACGTATCTCCACGGACCCTGCTTGGTTCGAAATCCCCAGGTGGCGGAACAGCTTCTGAGCTGGGCATTAGGTCGTAAGCTCGAACACATCGTCGAGGCAGAAGTGGAGGCGCTTCGTCAAGAACGCCTGGACTTTGTCACTAAGAATAGGTAGCTCTATGTCTACAACAACGGCAGAAAAGCCTGTGAAGACTTTCTTCGGTCAGCCCCGCCAACTCACCACCATCTTTGGTGTGGAGATGTGGGAGCGATTCTCGTTCTACGGCATGCAGGGCATCCTGCTCCTCTACATGTTCTACCCCGTGGCCAAGGGCGGCCTGGGTATCGACATCAAGGTCGCTACCGGCATCGTGGGCGCCTATGGTGGTGGTGTTTATCTCGCAACCATTTTGGGAGCCTGGCTCGCTGACCGTCTCTTTGGCAGCGAACGCGTTCTGTTCTATGCCGCCGTCATGGTCATGTTTGGCCACGTTGCCTTGGCTGTTCTTCCTGCCTATGTTGGTTTGACCGTCGGCTTGATCTTGATTGCCATCGGTGCCGGCGGTGTCAAAGCGAATGCAACCAGCATCGTGGGCCAGCTTTATGCCCCGGGAGATGTTCGTCGAGATGCCGGTTTCTCGCTGTATTACTTAGGTATCAACCTGGGTGCCTTTATTGGTCCTCTTGCAACCGGTTTCTTGCAGACCACCTATGGCTTCCACTGGGGTTTCGGTCTTGCTGCCGTGGGTATGGCAGCTGGTTTGATCCAGTACTCGATTGGTCGCCGTAAGCTACCTCCTCAGACTCGTGTTGTTCCTAACCCGCTTCCTTCGAACAAGAAGTGGCTGGTAAGTGTTCTCGCCGTCGCAGGTGTTGGCCTCATTGTGCTCCTGGTCTTTTCGGGTGTCATCACCAGCAGCAACCTCGCTACCGTCATCATCATCGTGACGGCTGCTGCTGCGATTGCTTACTTTGTTGTGATCTTGGGCAGCAAGCTCATCACGCCGATTGAACGCAACCGCGTGTTGGCATTTATCCCACTCTTTATTGCGTGTGCTGCGTTCTGGTCTTTGTATCAGCAGCAGTTCACTGTGGTCACGATTTTTGCTAATGACCAGTTGAACCTGAGTATTTTTGGTTGGAACATGCCCGTCTCCTGGGTGCAGTCCATCAACCCGGTCTTTATCTTGGCTCTCTCCGGCGCATTCGCCGCGCTGTGGACTAAGTGGGGAACCAGGCAGCCCAGCACCCCCGTGAAGATGGGCTTGGGAACGATCGTGATGGGTATTGCGTTCCTGCTCTTCCTCACCATCTACAACGCAGCACCTCACACCGCACCACTGCTTGCACTGGTTGCCATCCTGTTTGTGTTCACCCTGGCCGAGCTCCTGATTTCTCCGGTCAGCCTCTCGGTGAGCACCAAGCTTGCCCCCACCGCTTTCCGCACCCAGATGGTTGCGCTGCTGTTCCTCTCCAGCGCGCTGGGAACCGCCATGTCGGGACAGCTTGCTGGTCTCTATGACGAAAAGCACCCTGAATTAAACTTCGATTACTTTGCCTACTCTGGTCTGGCAGCTATCGGACTCGGTATTGTGCTCTTACTCATTCGTAAGTGGGTCTTGAAGCTGATGGAAGGCGTTCGCTAATGATCACCACCGAGTTCATTGACTCGCACGGCGTCGCCATCACCTATGACGTGTACTCGGTTCCCAACCCCCGTGCAGTGATGCAAATCATGCACGGACTCGGTGATCACGCAGGTCGCTATGCACACGTTGCCGCTGCCTTGAACTCTGCTGGTTACAGCGTCTATGTCCCCGACCAGCGTGGACATGGTCGCACCGGTGTGAAGCAATTTGGCGGCGACCTGTCCAAGCTCGGCAAGCTGGGTCCCGGCGGCTTCCGCGCAGCTGTTGCCGACTTCACCGAACTCACCAACATCATTCGTGCAGAGAACCCCGGTGTTC
>JBEBAV010000055.1:0-5841 GCA_041158725.1 Actinomycetota bacterium | reverse complement strand
CTCCCGAAGGACATGGAGAAGCACCGTTACGACTTCTCTTTCTCAGGGCTCAAGACCGCGGTTGCCCGCTGGGTCGAGGTGCGCAGAGATGCCGGTGAAGAGATCCCTGTTGCGGATGTGGCCGCTAGTTTCCGTGAAGCAGTGATTGACGTGCTCACCAGCAAAGCCATAGCGGCGTGTAAGGACTATGGCGTTCCGAGGCTCTTGCTCGGTGGTGGCGTGGTAGCAAATGCACGCCTACGCGAAGTCGCGCAGCAGCGTGCAACGTCTGCCGGAGTGGAGCTACGTATTCCTGCGTTCTCGCTCTGCACAGATAACGGCGCCATGATTGCTGCCTTGGCCTCAGAGCTGATCATGGAGGGCGCAGAACCTTCCTCGCTGAATTTCGGAGCTGACAGCACACTCCCAGTTACAGACATCCACGTCCACTAAAATTGGACTATGACTGAAAAAGCTGCACCCAAGTCCTCCAAGACCACCAAGCCCGCACAGGCACCCGAGCCCGTGACTGTGGTTCCCCCAGCACCTGTGGCCGTGGCGAAGACCAACACTCTTTCCATCGTTGCGCTTGTTGCCGGTATTGCTGGTCTGACCGTGGTTCCTTTCGTCTCCAGCATTGTTGCCGTGGTGACTGGACACATGGCGCGCAAGGAAGTTCGTCGCACCGGCGAGCAGGGTGAAGGTCTGGCACTGGCCGGCCTCATCACCGGTTACATCGGCCTGGGCCTTGGACTGCTGGTGGCAATTTTGCTCATCGCGTTCTTTAGCGTTGTCATTGCGTCGGGCATCAACTACTACGGCTACTAAGTTAGGCCTATGACCAACAGCACTTCCTCCAACGCCCAAGCACAGCTTGGCCGTTGGAATCCCTGGGCCTTCGTGTCCATGGCCTGTGTTCTCTTATTGGTCTTTGGTGTGTTCGCCATCTTCTGTGGCAATAAAGCCATCAAAGAAATCAAGAAGAGCAACCAGCGCGGCTTGAAGCTCGCCCAGTGGGGTGTTGTGCTCGGCTACGTTGAGATTGTCTCGGGGGTCATCGTGCTCACCGCCTTGCTAGCAATTACGTTCTAGCATGTGGCACATCACCACTTGATGAGCTGTTGCTCCACAAAGCTATATTCGGCAGTCTCTTTGCCTGTAACGACGTAGTCATTGCTTTCCCAGCCAGGAGTGAATCCTCCGGCAGCATGGATTGCGGCGCGAATCGTTGCCATGGCTAAAGCCGCAGCTTCATCGAAAGACTTTTCCTGCGCAGAGGTATTAATCGTGACAAAGCCGGTCTTCACGGTTGCTACATAGTCAGAGTCGCTGATCCGTTCGTCGGCAGCTTCAATTGCAATCAACGCGGTCATGACGTTGTCGAGGTGGTCATCAAGATCAATTTCACCGGTGACATAGAAACTGACTGAAACACGAACTGTTTCCATCTCTATCTCCTTCCCCGATAAGTGAAACATGTTGTCCTCTCTAAGTATCTCAACAAATTTTTTCCATAGAGAGGGTTACTCGGAGTGAGATGGATCCCTATCTGGTGCATTTCTGGACAGGGACAGAATGCTCGATAGTAGGTGGGCGGATTCTTTATCCGCCACCCTTGGTCAGCCAGCATCAACAACAGTGCTTGAAGCTCTTTATTGGTGTGCTTTATCCAATACCCATTGCGACGGACCATGCCGCCAAATTAGGTCGCATGCAGGAGGGGCAAAACACAGTTGTTTCTAACTGGGGATGCTTGGGAAGAAAAAGCTGTGGGGAGAACTAGTTGGCCTCGATCACGCGATGGGCCAAGATGGCCACTCGGCGCTCGCCGAGGCGGGTCAAGAACAGAGTCGCACTGTTCTTGCCTGACAAGCTCAGGCGCTTGCGGAACTCGGCAGGATCAATGTCCACGCCACGCTTCTTGATTTCGAGTGTGCCAATGCCGCGGGCTTTAAGTTCTTTGGCAAGCACCTTCACGTCGAGTGCAAACTCCTTAACTACCTCGAAGCAGCTTGCGAAGGGGGTGCTCACGGCAGTGTCACTACTCATATAAGCAATGTGCTCATCAAGCATGTGAGCACCTATGTTTCTGGCCACGTCGCCGATGAGCCGTGCTCGGATTACCGCGCCATCGGGCTCATAGAGGAACTTACCCAGTTCCCCCACCTCGGCATCTGCCGAGTCAGTAGCAGCAGTGAGTTCGTGCACACCTTCAGCATTCATGATCAGTGCTGCTCGAGTGATTCCCTTCCGCGCGAGTGGCCCAAACCACAGGCCCACCTCAACTACGTCACCGTTGACGGAGACCCACTGCGCTTCACAGTTATTGGGAATGAGGTCGCGGTCAAAGCCGGGTCCGAGCTTGATGCCGGTGGGAAGTTTCTGCGCCAGACCGAAAGCAAAGTCGAGCGAGGGGGAGTAATCCTCCGAGCTGGTGAGGCGGCTGGTGTTGGTGTGTCCAGAAGTTCTGCGTGCAGGGTCAAGATAGACCGACTCGATTCCGGTGAGGTCAGCTTCTTCTGCAGTGGAGTGAGCAACGGTTGCTTCCGGGAAGGGCGCCAGGTTGTAGGTGGTGATGGCAGCGGTGACCTCGTCCGCATCCACAGCAAGGACAGATAAACCAGCTCCAGCGAAAGCCAGCGCATCTGCACCTATACCGCATCCAAGATCTGCCACACTTGTGAGCCCTGCGCGAACATATCTACTGGCATGCAGGGCAGCAACAGGAAGCCTGGTGGCCTGTTCAAGTCCCGCTTCGGTGAAGAGCATGCGAGAAGCGAAGTCGCCAAACTTGGTCGCAGCTTTGCTGCGCAGTTTGGCCTGCGTGAGCACGGTGGCCACTAATGACGGGGAATTTCCGTCTTTGCGCAGTTGGGCAACCATCTTCAACACGTCTGTGTTGGAGGTGTAGGTGGGGAGAGAGTCGAGTAACGCAACCCCTTCGGGGGTGAGTAATTCGCGTAGTTCTGCGCTCTCCATGGTTGTAAACCTACCAATGGAATCGTTGGCACTCACATTGCGCGAGTGCTAGTTCACGCCGTAGACTCAGAGTTAGCACTCGACGGGTTCGGGTGCTAATCCCATACTTAGTTCAAGAAAGAGGTCAACCGTGTCGGTCGCCATCAAGCCGCTCGAAGATCGCATCGTTATCAAGCAGGTTGAAGCCGAGCAGACCACTGCTTCCGGTCTCGTTATTCCTGACACTGCCAAGGAAAAGCCCCAGGAGGGCGTTGTCGTTGCAGTAGGCCCAGGCCGCATTGACGACAACGGTAACCGTGTTCCTCTGGACATCGCCGAGGGTGACAAGGTTATCTACTCCAAGTACGGCGGAACCGAAGTGAAGTACGCAGGTGAGGAATACCTCGTTCTGTCTGCTCGCGACGTACTTGCGATTGTTGTTCGCTAAAGAACAGAACTCATGATTGTGGCCCCGGGATATCCCGGGGCCACAGTTGTTTAAGCATCAACTCAAGTTAAAAAAGTGTGAGCCTGGCTCGCGAACCGTCCGGATCACTGCCAAGCTCTAAGGGCTACTGCCCGCCACTGCTTCGATAACAACTGAACGCAGGCACTATTTCGAGTGTTGATTTCTATCTGTGGGTGATGATTCGCACACAGTCGGCATGTGGGCACAGGAGTAGTCTCGAACCATGTCTTCTCCCGGTGCTTCTGTTGTGCCCGAGAAGCTCTCTCGTTCTGGCCTGCTCTATGCCTTTGGTGCATATGGCCTGTGGGGTTTGTTCCCGCTTTACTTCTTAACCCTTGAACCTGCCACTCCTTTTGAGGTGGTTGGTTACCGCATTCTGTTCTCGCTGGTGTTCTGCGGTTTCCTTATTGCGGTAACGCGTAATTGGAAGAAACTTTTCGGCATCATGAAGCAACGCAAGGTGATGCTCACCTTGGGCGTTGCTGCCGTCTTGATCTATATCAATTGGCAGGTCTTCATCATCGCGGTGCTCAGTAACCAGATTGTGGAATCCTCCCTGGGCTACTTCATTAACCCCATTGTCACCGTGGTGTTGGGTGTGATGGTGTTGCGCGAGAAATTGCGTCGCACGCAATGGGTTGCCGTGGGTATCAGTTTCATTGCCGTCATGGTGTTGACCGTGAGCTATGGCACCATTCCATGGATCTCCCTCACCTTGGCGTTCTCCTTTGGGCTCTATGGCCTGATCAAGAAGCGCACTGGTGGCGTCGTGGACGCCATTAGCGGACTGACTATTGAGACGATGTGGATGACGCCGGTGGCAATCATTCAACTCATGGTGGTGTCCAACATGGTGGGCCTGACCTTCTTTGGCTATGGCGTTCCCCACACTCTGCTGCTGGCATCAGCTGGCGTGGTCACGGCTGTGCCACTGATCATGTTTGGTGCTGGTGCTCGTCGCTTGCCACTAACTGCCATCGGGTTGATTCAGTATTCAACCCCGATCTTTTCCTTCTTGATGGCCGTGTTTGTCTTGCACGAACCGATGCCACCGGTTCGCTGGGTGGGCTTCTTCATCATCTGGGCTGCCCTGATTGTGCTCACCACAGACATGCTGCGCCACGGTAAAGCAAACAGACTTGCACGCGCAGCAGAAGAGCTCAGTATCGAGTAGTCGATGAAGGGCAGGAATAAACCTGTCGGCTGTTCCACAGCTCTGTGTAATTGTTTCCACCAGGAACACCGGATTCGCCATGTCCTACGCCATTTGGCTTGTACAGCGCTAGCAGTTCCTTTTCTCTGGTGAGGAATACCTTTTGTTCGCCTTGGTAAACAAACTCCCCGGTGTGATAGTTCACGCCGGGTATGAGACCCACTCCGGCGATTGCCGATCCAAAGACAGTTGGCCCTGTCACGCATAACGGGGTGTTACCAATTCTGTGATGACGGAAATTTTCGAGCACGAGTTCGAGAACCTTCACTAGGGCGGGACTGTGAGCACGTGCATAAAAAATGCTTGTGGAGATTGACCACGGCGCAGGTTCATCATGAATGTCTTTGAATAAGTACATGGTGCATTCAGAAACATCTGGAGGGCTTGCAGTAAAGAAATTGTTCAAGTCGGTATACCAGCCACCAAAGATATTCAGAAGGTAGTAACTTGCCAGGTCGGATTTGTAGGCAAGCGGAATGAGGCAGTCAAAACATTCCAGCAATTCTTCATCGTGACGTGAAATCATCACGTCACGAACCTCAGCTATCGACCACACTTTCACAAGGTGATCGGGAAAGAACTGTTTTACCGATTCAAAATTTGAAGGAATTCCAGTTTTCAAAGGGTCAACACTGAAATAGGTCATATGCACTAACGGCTGCCCCGAATTGAGCTCGTGAGCAGTGGTCATGTTGAGGCCGTTCTAGGTTGCGTGCGGAGTTGGGTCAGTAGGGACTTACTGAACGAAGCACGTGAATCCTTAGTGTAAATCACGATGTATTGAGCTCTCGTGTGTCTCAACCGGTGCTCAAACACTGCCAGCACGGTTCGCTCCAATCAGGGAGAAGTTGCACGCGTGCCGCCGGCGTCTGGCAAGGATTCCTCGATAATGTTGAGCCGTTGGTTCGCTTCGACGAAAAGGGTAACCGTGGGTAAGAGTAAGTTCGCAATCGCGATTGTTGCCGGTGCTGTTGCACTGAGCATGGCTGGATGTTCAGGCGGTTCAGCTGTCACTCCCACCGCAACCCCAACCCCTGTCAAACCTTCCGGTGACGGCATCCTGCGCATCGGTGACCTCACCCCCGTATCAGGTGACCTTGCCGCCTACTCGGCTGCCCAGGCTGCCGGTGTTGACCTGGCTGCTCAGGAAGTGAACGAGCAAGGTGGCTACAACAAGGTTCCTGTAGAGGTTCTTCACCGCAATGCGGGTGACGGCGATGCT
>JBEBAV010000054.1:0-8908 GCA_041158725.1 Actinomycetota bacterium | reverse complement strand
TACTAAACCGCTGGAAGGAATTCACGTGTCCGTAGAGAATCTCACCCGCCTAGAAGCCATTGACCGCGCGAACAACATCGCGGTTGAAAGCTATGTTGTTGACCTAGATCTCTTGCGTGGTGCAGAGGTTTTTGGCGCAACGACCACGGTGACTTTCTCTGCAACCCCCGGGTATTCCAGCTTCATCGATGCCATTACCTCGAGCGTGCACAGTGTCACCCTCAATGGCGTTGAGCTGGACCCCGCAATCGTCTCGGATGGCACCCGCATTCAGCTGGATAACTTGCAAGCTCAGAACACCCTGACTATTGTTGCAGAAGCGAAATACACCAACACTGGTGAAGGCTTGCACCGCTTCGTGGATCCCGTTGATGGAGAGGTGTATCTCTACACCCAGTTTGAAGTGCCGGACTCTCGCCGCATGTTTGCGGTTTTTGAACAGCCTGACCTCAAGGCCACGTTCCAGTTCACTGTGACCGCACCGGAGAAGTGGGAAGTTACCAGCAACCAACCCACACCAGCACCGGTGAACCACGGCAATGGCTCAGCGACGTGGAGCTTTGAACCTACTCCCCGCATCTCCAGCTACATCACCGCACTCGTTGCGGGTCCCTATGACGTGGTGCGCAGCGAACTGACAAGTGCTGATGGACGCGTGATCCCCCTCGGCGTCTTCTGCCGCAAGTCATTGTCTGAATACATGGACGCGGACTACGTCTTCGAAAAGACCCGTCAAGGTTTTGCCTTCTTCGAAAGCAAGTTCGACTACGCCTACCCCTTTGATAAGTACGACCAGCTCTTTGTTCCTGAATTCAATGCAGGAGCTATGGAGAACGCCGGCTGCGTGACCTTCACTGAGGCTTATGTCTTCCGCTCTAAGGTCACCGACGCCATCCGCGAACGTCGCGTGGTCACCATCTTGCACGAGCTCGCCCACATGTGGTTCGGTGATCTCGTCACTATGCGCTGGTGGAACGACCTGTGGCTCAACGAAAGCTTCGCTGAATACGCCTCCACTCTGGCCACTGCAGAAGCTACTGAATGGCACGAAGCCTGGACCACCTTTGCTGTGATGGAGAAGAGCTGGGCATACCGCCAAGACCAGCTGCCTTCCACCCACCCGATCGTGGCAGATATTCCTGATCTCGACGCTGTGCGCGTGAACTTTGATGGCATCACCTATGCCAAGGGTGGTTCTGTGCTCAAACAACTGGGTGCCTGGGTTGGTCAGGAGCAGTTCCTGGCTGGTGTAAGCCAGTACTTCAAGAAGCACGCCTATGGAAACACTGAACTCAAAGACCTTCTCGTCGAGTTGGAAGCAACCTCTGGTCGCGACCTGACCACCTGGTCCAAGCTTTGGCTCGAAACTGCCGGCGTGAACACGCTGCGCCCCGCACTGACCGCCGATGCAGATGGCACCATCACTGCTTTCTCCATTGAACAGACAGCGCCACAGGAATGGCCAACCATTCGCCCCCACCGTATGGCCATTGGTTTCTATAACCTCAGCCAAGGCAAGCTCGTGCGCGACCACCGCGTTGAACTCGATGTCGATGGCGTCAGCACTGAAGTTGCTGAGCTCATTGGCCTCAAGCGCCCTGATCTGATCCTGATCAACGATGACGATCTTGCCTACGCCAAGATTCGCCTCGATGAGGCATCTCTGCGCGTGGCCATTGCCAACCTCAAAGAAATTGAAGACCCCCTCGCTCGCTCCCTTGTGTGGGGTTCGGTGTGGGACTCGACTCGCGATGCAGAAACCGCAGGTCGCGACTTCATTGACCTAGTGTTGGGCAACATAGCCACCGAAACAGAGTCCACAGTTGTGCGCACCGTTCTGGGACAGCTCCTTCTGGTTGCCTCTAGCTACGTAGATCCTGCAACTCGTGATGCGCAGACCGTTCGTGTAGCAGATGCACTCTGGAAGCTCGCAAACGATGCTGAAGCAGGCAGTGACCTTCAGTTTCAGTTCCTGCGCAGCTTCGCAGCACTTGCCTCGACTGATGAGCAGTTGGCGAATGTCAAGAAACTGCGTGATGGCGACATTTCCCTAGGCGGTCTCGACATTGACACTGACCTCGGATGGGAACTACTTATTTCTCTCGCTGCCGGTGGCCACGCCACCGAAGCAGATATCGATGCCTACCTCGGTGAAGACAACACGGCAACAGGTGCGCAATCTGCGGCTCACGCCAAGGCAGCCCTGCCTTCGCTGGCGCAGAAGCAAGCAGCATGGAATTCGGTGTGGGTCGAAGATGACAAGCCCAACCTGATTGTTCGTGCGACGGGACTTGGTTTCAATAAGGCGCAAGATCTCGCTGTTCTTAAGCCTTTTGTCAAGCAGTACTTTGACTCGATCGAGAAGATTTGGGCAAATCGCAGCTACGCCATCGCTGAAGAACTCGTCGAGAGCTACTACCCCGCTCCCCTCGCGAATGAAGCGCTTGCTCAGGCAACCCGTGACTACCTGGCGAACAACAACCCTCCAGCACCTCTGCGCCGTTTGATCGTGGAGAACCTCGCCGGTACCGAGCGCACACTCGCCGCTCAAGCTCGCGACAAGCAAGGATAGAACTATGGATACCTTTTGGACATGGGCTTCAGCGATTTATCACGCTGCTGAAATTCCGTTCAACATCGCGCTTATCGTCATCATCGCGGTGATTCTGCGCAGCATTATGCTTGCCGCCAGTGACCGCGTGATCAAGCGCCTAGTCTCTGACGCTCGCAAGAAGAACGGCGGAACAGCAGATCACACAGGCCCGGTTGGAGTCCCCGCCTCAGTGACGGCAAGCCGTCAGGTCCAGCGCACCAAGACCATGGGAACGGTGTTCCACAACTTCATCACCTGGAGCATCGTCTGTGTCGCAGCTATCCAAATCCTGCAAGCTATTGGCGTCTCTGTCACAGCGATTGTGGCGACAGCGGGTATCGGAACTGCAGCGTTAGGTTTTGGTGCACAAAACATCATCAAAGATGTTCTCAACGGCATGTTTCTTGTCTTCGAAGATCAGTTTGGTGTGGGGGATGTCGTCGATCTTGGGCTGGCCAGCGGAACCGTCGAATCAGTAGGTCTGCGCATCACGACGTTGCGCGGTGACGATGGCACGATTTGGTTTGTGCGCAACGGTGAAATCGTGCGTGTGGGCAACAAGTCTTACGGCGATGTGAAGCGTTTTGCCACAAAGCCCAAGAAGCCCAGCTCGGCCAAGAAAGTATGAGCGAGGAACTCATGTCCTTCTATGAGGAAGTCGGCGGCGAGCCCGTCTTCGCCAAGCTTGCTCATGAGTTTTACAAGGGCGTTGCCAAGGACCCAGTCCTCACAGCGATGTATCCCGAAGAAGATTTGGGACCTGCTGAAGAGCGCCTCAAGCTGTTCCTAGAGCAGTACTGGGGCGGACCTAGTACCTATAGTGATACACGAGGACACCCACGACTACGCATGCGTCACATGCCCTACAAAATCAATCCAGATGCGCGCGACCGCTGGTTGGGTCACATGGAAAACGCAGTGGACTCACTCAAGCTTCCACCTTTACAACGCGAAACTTTGCTCGAATACCTCGAGCGTGCGGCATATGCCATGACGAATACGTTCGAGGAGTAACTTTTTTCTTTCGTTACTTGATCAATATGTGACCGCGTGCGGTCGCAACGCGTGTCCACGCACCAGATGTTGTGACCTGAGCAATACCAGTATCAAAGAAACCCAAACCAAAACCGGCAAAGGCAACACCTGCAGGAACAGTGAGTCCTGCTTCTGAATTCTGAACATTCAATGGCCTGCGCCACACTTCTTCGCGAACAGTGGTCACAATGTTAGTTCCTAAACCGTTGGCTTTGGCAACCTCTTCAATACCGGCTTTGGCAGTGAGCTGGAGTTCTATTTCCAACATGGTTCCAGCGGATGCCCAGCCTGCTCGTGGTGGTGCGACACCGGTCCAGGCAATACCAGCCTGACCAACTGGGAGCGGGATTGTCATGGGGTCATGTGCCAGACGGTCGAGCATGGCCCGCACCTGGACCACCATGTCGAGTGATTCGGTTTCCACACGTTCGAAGACGCGTAAACCAAGAACAGTGGGGGCAACATCGAGTAGTCCCTGAGGGGTCAACACTGCCACATAAGCCGCGAGGGCATTTCCTGCACCTACTAGCCAGATGTGCTCACAACCAAGGCGTTCTGCACGTTCCAGGAAGGTCTTCAGGTCCGCAGAGTCAAGCTCACTCGCGAGGGTCACCGTATTCGTCATCTCGCCTCCTAAACTAGCGAATGAAACCCATCTCCACTTGCGAGGGACCTATGCAGCCAGAACATATGCACGAAAACATCGAGACATTACTCGAGACGCTGCACCTCACCCCTGAGCCTGCTGTCAACGGAGAAGACCGTTTCTCAGCTCCCAGCCAGTTCATGCCGCATGGTCGTGTTTATGGGGGCCAAGTTCTTGCACAGTCCCTGATTGCTGCGTCACAGACACTCAACGATGACCGCCCCGTGCATTCTCTCCATGGCTATTTTCTGCGGGCTGGAGACATTACGAAACCGATCGAGTTCTCCGTTGACCGCATACACGACGGTCGTTCGTTTTCCACGCGGAGAACACAGGCATACCAGGATGGTTTGCCCATCTTCTCCATGATTGCCTCTTTCCAAGATGAAGATCCTGGCCTAAACCACCAGATCGATATGCCCACAGGGTTACCTGAGCCAGAAACACTCCCCACAGCAGGTGAACTACTGGGACCCATTGATCACCCGGTCGCTCAATACTGGGCAACACAGCGTCCTTTCGATCTTCGCCACTGTGAGTCCCCCATTTACATGAGCGTTCAGGGCGAGAAGGTGGCCCACCAAGCTGTGTGGATGAAGGCCTTGTCTCCCCTGCCCGATGATCGGCAGTTTCACCGAGCAGCACTGGCCTATGTTAGCGATTACACCATCCTCGAGCCCATCTATCGCAAGCATGGCATCCCTTGGGCCACGCCCGGATTGAAGGCAGCCAGTCTGGATCACGCCATGTGGTTCCATCGCTTTTCTCGTGTGGACGACTGGATGTTGTATGTGCAGGAATCTCCCAGCGCTCAAGGCGGTCGAGGTTTATCCTTTGGACGTATCTATTCTCGTGAGGGAATACTCATAGCTTCCGTTGCCCAAGAGGGCATGGTTCGTGTTCCCGGATTGGAAAAGTAATGGCTGCTCGTAATTTGACCCCCAAGCTCTCTCGGCGAGAAGTTCTTGGACTGGGCGCAATAGGTGCCGCAGGTGTTGCCATTGCAATGACGGGGTGCTCTGCAGAATCCGGCGCTTCTGGTGGAGCTGGTGGCGTCTTCAAAGCCGGCACAGAGATTGGACCACTGGCTGATGTTCCTGTGGGTGGTGGCCGTAACTTCGAGGTCAATGGAACAAAACTGGTTGTAACCCAGCCCAGCGAAGGCGAGCTCTACGCCTTCAGCGCTATTTGCACCCATGAGGGTTGTGTTGTGGGTTGCCGAGACAAAACCATCAAGTGTGACTGCCACGATGCAACCTTTGACACAAAAACTGGCGAGGTCACTGGCGGCCCCGCAGATGGTGCACTGCAGAACTATCCTGTCGTGGCCAAAGATGGTGTGATTTACACCGCCTAACGCCTAAGTACGGCGCTTGAAGACGATGCTTTCGCCGGTATAGGGAGCAATCGCTTCACGCTCAATGTCAGTGAGGCGGCGAGGTTTCGTTGTCTTGGCATCAACCAGAACAATCGTGGTGGTTGCCTTCGCAAAAAGCTGCTGAGGATTCTCAGGAGTTGCTGTTTGTGTGGGCGAGTAAATCTCGTAACACACATCTAGGCTTGCCCCACCAACGTGACCTAACCACATCTGAAGATCAAGTGGTTCACGCATGTAGGGAATAGGAGCCAAGTATTCAATCTCTTGGTGCGCAATCAAGGTGAAGGTGTCAGCCGTAGGCCCACCCTCCAGAATACGGGTCGCCAAGTGATCGTCACCGTGGCCTGAATCCCCTGCCCAAAACGCGTGAATACGCGCTTCCTCGAGCAGGCCAAACATGGCTGCATTGTTCACATGCCCATAGGCATCCAGATCAGACCATCGAATGCTGGTGGGGATGTGTAAACGCATGACGATTCCTAGTCGCGAGTGAGCTTGCGGTAGGTGCTGCTGTGAGGCTTGGCAGCATCTGGACCGAGGCGCTCAATCTTGTTGGCTTCGTAGGACTCGAAGTTACCCTCGAACCAGTGCCAGTAGCTGGGGTTCTCCTCTGTGCCTTCATAGGCAAGGATGTGGGTTGCGATTCGGTCCAGGAACCAACGGTCGTGGGTAATGACCACAGCACAACCAGGGAACTCGAGCAGTGCGTTTTCGAGACTACCGAGGGTCTCCACATCCAAGTCGTTGGTGGGCTCGTCGAGCAGGAGCAGGTTTCCGCCCTGCTTGAGAGTCAGCGCCAGGTTCAAGCGGTTACGCTCACCACCGGAAAGCACACCTGCCTTTTTCTGCTGGTCTGGACCCTTGAAGCCAAAGGTGGAGACATAGGCGCGGCTGGGGATTTCCACGTTTCCAACCTGGATAAAGTCCAAACCGTCCGAGACAACTTCCCAGAGGTTGAGGTTGGGGTCAATACCGCCACGACTCTGATCGACGTAGGAAATCTTGACGGTTTCACCGATCTTGACTTCACCGCCGTCTGGTTCCTCCAGACCCACAATGGTCTTGAACAGCGTCGACTTACCGGCACCGTTAGGACCGATGATTCCGACGATGCCGTTACGAGGCAGCGAGAAGGACAGTCCGTCAATGAGGGTGCGGTCACCAAAACCTTTCTTGAGATCCTTGACCTCAAGAACAACAGCACCAAGACGGGGTCCGGCAGGAATAACGATTTCTTCAAAGTCCAACTTGCGAGTCTTCTCAGCCTCAGCAGCCATCTCTTCATAGCGCGCAAGACGAGCCTTGGACTTAGCTTGGCGGCCCTTGGCGTTGGAGCGGACCCAGTCGAGTTCTTCACTCAGACGCTTAGCAAGCTTCGCGTCCTTCTTTCCCTGAACCTCAAGACGCTCACGCTTCTTCTCGAGGTAGGTAGAGTAGTTGCCCTCGTAGGGGTAGAGGTGTCCGCGGTCTACTTCCGCAATCCACTCGGCGACGTGGTCGAGGAAGTATCGGTCGTGGGTAACAGCAAGAACCGCACCGGGATACTTGGCCAGGTGCTGCTCGAGCCAGAGCACAGACTCAGCGTCGAGGTGGTTAGTGGGCTCATCGAGCAGAAGAAGGTCAGGCTTTTGCAGCAGGAGCTTGCAGAGGGCAACACGACGCTTCTCACCACCGGAGAGTTTGTCAACCGGCCAATCCCCTGGAGGGCAACGCAGGGCGTCCATGGCCTGCTCAAGCTGAGAGTCCAGGTCCCAGCCGTTTGATGCGTCGATTTCTTCCTGAAGGGTTCCCATCTCAGCAAGAAGGGTGTCGAAGTCTGCGTCGGGCTCGCCCATGGCGGCAGAGATTTCGTTGAAGCGATTAATCTTGCCCATGATTTCGCCCACACCGTCCTGCACGTTCTGCAGTACGGTCTTGTTCTCGTCGAGCTCGGGCTCCTGCATCAGAATGCCGACCGAGTAGCCGGGGCTGAGCTTTGCTTCACCGTTTGAGGGGGTGTCCAGACCCGCCATGATCTTCAAAATGGTGGACTTACCAGCACCGTTGGGTCCTACGACACCAATCTTTGCTCCTGGGAAGAACGACATTGTGACGTCATCGAGAATGAGCTTGTCGCCCACTGCCTTTCGGGCACGAACCATGGAATAAATGAACTCAGCCATGGCTCAATTCTAGGCGTTAGCCCAGGGTCTGAACTTCCGTTCCGAGCAGACAACCACCACTGGCCAATACCGGCAGAGCTCTGGCGATAACTTGTGGCGCTACCGGGCCAAATTGACCGATAAGACACTCACCCGCGAATTGAACCGCAACATCGGAAGTATCCGCTGCGAGACCAGCAGCTGTGCGAGAAAACGTAAATTGAACGGTCGCTGGATCAAAACCTGATGCCCCCACTGCTTGCGCGATGGCGGAAGAATCGGCTGCAGGATCAGCGGCCAAAGTTTTTTCTATGACCCAGGTGAAGTAGTAGAGGTTATCTTTCGCACTACCTTCTGGAAGGAATACTGGGTCTTTAGTCGGTGTCGGAGTAGGCGTTGCTGAAACAGTTGCAGTGACACTTTCCTGGGGATCAACTTGACCTGAAGCACATCCAGTGAGCAACAACATGCTGGAGAGAGCTAGGGCTGCCACACTCAGTGGTGTTCGCATATTTCTCCTTGATTTCCAGCACGACAGAACGCCCCCAAGTCTAAAGGGGGCGTTCTGTGTTTTTTCTCAACAGGGGCTAGTGGGTTAAGCAGCAACCTTTTTGCGCCCCTTGGCGGCCAGGGGTAGATCTTCCTCATCACCGTCTTTGTCAGGAATTCCGCCCCAATCATCCTCTGTGATTGTGCTCACATCGCTGGATGTTGAGTTTCTGGTGTAGCTGGCCACACCCCACGTGAGATCGTGACCAAGTGCTTCTGCTTCAACCTCAACAGTTGTTCCGGAGCGATCGGTGTTCTCCCAGTCGCGAATACGCAGCTTTCCCGTGACGATTACCCGGTCACCCTTGGAGACAGAAGTCGCTGAGTTTTCGGCAAGTGCGCGAAAACTGGAAACGGTGTACCAATTGGTCTCACCATCTACCCATCGATTACTCGCTCGATCAAAACGTCGCTGGCTGGATGCCAAACGAAAACTTGTAATAGCCAAGCCTTCGCTCGTCGTGATGTGGCGGGGAGTGGTAGCAACCAATCCGGTGAGTGTGATGTTGTCCGTCATGATGACGTCCCTTCGTTCGTGAATACGTGAACGAAGAATGAGTCACAGG
>JBEBAV010000053.1:0-6143 GCA_041158725.1 Actinomycetota bacterium | reverse complement strand
ACCGTGCACTGTTCGACCGTAACGAAGCAGCAAGCTGGGCTTCTGCCGCGCTGGCCACTGGCGGGGACATCTTCGTGGGCGGTGCCCAGCAGGCAGAAATGCTCACCTTCCTCAACATCTTCCGCAAGGTTGGTGGCGCTTTCGAAATTCACGATGACGGCATTCGCTTCTTCCACCCCGGTGGAGAACTTAAGCCTGTCGTCATTGAAACTGACGTTCACCCCGGATTCATGACTGACTGGCAACAGCCTCTTGTCATTGCGCTGACAAAAGCTCAGGGTGTCTCGATCGTGCACGAGACCGTCTATGAACAGCGCTTTGGTTTCGTGGATGCCCTGATCAAGATGGGCGCCAACATTCAGCTTCACAGCGAATGCTTGGGTGGTCACCCCTGCCGCTTCGGCCAGCGAAACTTCCTGCACTCGGCAGTAATCTCGGGCCCCACCGAGCTTCACGGTGCTGACATTGAAGTTCCAGACCTTCGTGGTGGATTTAGTCACCTCATTGCAGCATTGACTGCCCACGGAACCTCTCGCGTGAGCAATGTGGGAATCATCAGCCGTGGTTATGGTGACTTCATTACAAAACTGCGCCAGCTCGGTGCCGACTTCGTTATCGAGGGCGAGTAACTCCTCGTGAGCGAACGAAGCAAGCCATCTATTTTTTGGCTCTTTGCCATCTTTGCTCTCCCCATCATGGGGTTGATGGTGAAGTTCCGCATTCATGACCGCGAGAAAATGCCACAAACTGGCGCGGTGGTTATTACGCCTAACCACTACTCCAACATTGACCCTGTGGTCATTGGAGTTGCCACCTGGTATCTCGGTCGTCTGCCACGTTTCATGGCTAAGGCCAGCATTCTCAAAGTTCCCGTCTTGGGCTGGATTCTTCTGAAGTCCGGTCAGATTCCGGTGGAGCGTGGCGGTTCCAGCCGCAGTTCAGCTGCGTTGTTGGCTGCGAAGGAACTCGTTTCCAAGGAACGTGCCGTGATTGTGTATCCAGAAGGTTCACTCACTCGTGACCCAGATATCTGGCCCATGCGAGGCAAGAGCGGTGCAGTTCGTCTCGCCCTGGAACTTGGTATTCCCGTCATACCCGTGGCGCACTGGGGAACCCAGAACCTCATGGCGCGTTATTCCAAGAAGATCAACTTCTTCCCCCGTCACACCATTGATGTGAAGGTAGGGGATCCGGTAGACCTCAGCGAATTCGTAGATAAGCCACTAGATAACAAGACGTTGACCGCGGCAACGACCAAGGTGATGGACGCCATCACTGTGTTGCTGGAAGACTTACGTGGTGAGAAGGCGCCAGCAACCCGCTGGAACCCAGCAGAACACAACCAGAGCGAAACGGGGCGGTTTTGAGTAAGAAGCCTGTAACTCCTCCTGCGCGTAAGGTTGCTGTCCTCGGAGCTGGTAGCTGGGGCACCACCTTTGCCAAGATTTTGGCCGATGGTGGCAACGACGTCATGCTCTGGGCTCGTCGTGATGACCTGGCTCAGGACATCAACGAGACCCACCGCAACAGTGACTACCTCCGCGGTATTCGCTTGCCACTGAACCTGGTTGCCACCAGCTCCATGGCAGCTGCCGTAGAGAACGCTGAACAGGTCTACCTCTGCGTTCCTAGCCAGACGTTGCGCGAGAACCTCGTGCAGCTGGCACCGCTGCTGCGAGATGACCAGATTGTCATCTCCTTGATGAAGGGAGTGGAGAAGAAGACGGGTCTTCGCATGAGCGAAGTTATCGCGGAAGAACTTCCCATCAGCCCTGACATGGTTGCCGTTGCCTCAGGCCCCAACCTGGCCTTGGAGATCGCCAAAGAGCAGCCCACTGCTGCTGTGATCTCAAGTCAAAACTTGGACACGGCCAGCACTGTCGCGCTGACAGTCTCTAACCGTTACTTCCGTTGCTTCGTCAACACCGATGTTCCTGGCACTGAGTTTGGTGGTGTACTCAAGAACCTCATTGCTGTTGCCGTGGGCATCGTGGACGGTGTGGGGTATGGCGATAACACCAAGGCGTCGATCATTACGCGAGGTCTTGCCGAGATGACAGATTTCGCCGTTGCCTATGGAGCACAACCAGAGACCCTCGCTGGCTTGGCAGGTCTGGGTGACTTGATTGCCACGTGCGAATCACCGCTCTCGCGCAACAACACTGCAGGTCGCCTACTTGGCCAGGGATACACCCTCAAAGAGGTGACGAACCAGATGCAACAGACCGCTGAAGGTCTGGCATCGGTTGCTCCCGTGCTTACTCTTGCGCGTGCCCGTGAAGTAGACATGCCTATTGTCGAGCAGGTTAGCCAGGTACTTGCCGGTACGCTCGACCCCAAGGACATTGCACCTCACCTCACGACCGATACGGATGAGCCTCAGGGCGAAAGGAGCCTCGATGACTACCAAGCTCGTGGTGGCGGTGTTGTTTGGGGGGCGCTCAAGCGAGCATTCAATCAGCTGCGCGACAGCCCGGGGAGTTCTTCAGTCGATTGACACTGACCGTTACGACGTGGTGCCTATCGGTATCACTAAAGACGGCGCATTCACGTTAGCCAGCGCTAACCCTGACGACTACGTTCTTCGTCCTGGCCAATTGCCTGAAGTGGAAGACAATGGCACCAGAATCATCTGGCCTGAATCCGCGGGTTCATCAGAACTCTGGGTTTCTGGAGATGGAGCGGATCGTTCTCTTGGCAATGTGGATGTTGTATTCCCGATTTTGCATGGACCATTCGGTGAGGATGGAACCATCCAGGGAATGCTCGAGCTTTTTGGTCTTCCCTATGTGGGCTCGGGTGTTCTCGCCTCAAGCCTCGGTATGGATAAGCACTTCACCAAGACCGTTCTGCAGGCAGCCGGCATAGCTGTTGCTCCCTGGCGCACCATCAAGCGTTACGACTGGCACAAACGCCCTCAAGCAATCCGTGCCATGGCAGAACAAATGCCACTTCCCGTCTTTATCAAGCCTGCACGTGCTGGTTCTAGTGTGGGCGTGGGCAAGGTGTCGAGCTGGGATCAGTTCGCCGCCGCCATGGATGTTGCTTTCCTCGAGGATGACCATGTTCTCATTGAAGCGGGCATTGTGGGCCGCGAGGTGGAGTGCGCAGTCCTTCAAGGCATGCCTGGACAACCCGCGCGTGCCTCTGTAGCCGGAGAGATTGTGGTCTCTGGCCGTGAGTTCTATGACTTCGAAGCAAAATATCTTGGTGCTGACGGTATTGATCTGGTCTGCCCAGCTCCGCTGAGTGCAGACGAGCTCTCTGAACTTCAGCGACTGAGTATTCGTGCATTTGAGGCAATTGATGGTGCTGGTCTAGCGCGTGTGGACTTCTTCCTGACAGAAAAAGGTTTCGTTCTCAACGAGATCAACACCATGCCAGGCTTCACACCCATCTCTATGTTCCCCAGGTGCTGGCAGGAAACCGGTCTGAGCTATCCCGAGCTCATTGATGAGCTCATTCAGGTGGCACTTGCTCACCACGCAGAAGATTAGTAGCAGTGCATTTCCGCCCTCTTGGTCTTGACGATCTGCCGTTGTTGATTAAAGCAACTGTCGACAACGTCAATTGGGATGGCACACCTCGACTATCTACTGAACAGGTTCTGGCGGATGACAGATTGTCAAAGTATGCACTTGGATTCATTCCAGGTCGTGACTGGGGTTTTGCGGCGCTCGAATCAGACAAAGTAATCGGCGTGGCGTGGGTTCAGTTTTTCTCTGAAATATCTCCGGGATATGGATTTGTCGACTCGGAAACACCAGAACTGAGTATCAACGTAGATAAAGGTTCTCGCGGGAAGGGGGTCGGTTCTCAATTGCTAGAAGCAATCTTGAGCAATGCCCGGGAACTAGGTTGCCCTTCAATCAGTTTGAGCGTGGAAGATGGAAACCCTGCCCGAAGGCTTTATGAGAAGTTCGGGTTTATGCCAGCAGGGCGTGAGGGTAACTCAGAAAAGATGATTAGGAAAATCTAGTTACTAAAGACATCTGAGAGGTCAGTGCACTTCGCATTTTGTGGCAACACGCTCACTGCAGGTCCTAAGTCAACAAGGGTTGTTGTTCCGCTGACGGCGCCGGAATCAATCACAACTTCCACAGCTGGCGTGCGGCCATAGGTGGTGTAGCGATAGAGCGGAGCTTGTGAGTCGTCCTCGATCCAGTCCACGTCGTTGACCGAAACACAAGGGAGTGTGGTGGGTCCTGGAACCTCCACGCCACAGGTCAAAAGAATGGAGGCAGGTGTGCCCCACGCACCTGTTGCTTGGGCATTTGTTTCTCGCTTTTTCAGATCTGCTACCAAATCTGGAAGTCTCACGATCACACTGGCACACTCAGGATTGTTGGCATCAGCCGCGGGCGTCATGGGCACCTGGCCTGCGCAACCAACCAATGACATGCCCAGCACGGCAGAAAGTGTGCTGTAGGCGAGTGCTCGAGTGCGAATATTCATCCTCTTCAGGCTACCGTGAGAGGGTGAGTGAAATTCCTGAGAACGCGACATTGGGTGATGTGCCCGAGTCTGCCATTCTTGCTCGCATTTTTCCTCGCTTGCCCCAGTCCGATTACACGATAGTGGGACCAGGTGATGATTGTGCCGTGATGGCGGCACCTGATGGTCGTTTTGTGGTCACCACAGACATGATGGTCCATGGCCCCGACTTCCGACTGGAATGGTCAACACCGCATCAGCTTGGTATCAAGTCTGCAGCAACGAATCTCTCTGATGTGGCGGCCATGGGAGCTAAGCCCACCGGAATGGTTGTGTCCATCGCAGCACCCAAGGACACCGAAGTGACTTTCCTTGAACGTATCGCTGATGGTTTTCACGACGCCTGCCTCGAGCTTGCCCCTGGATGTGGTGTTGTGGGGGGAGACCTGTCGGTCTCCAATACTCTGACCATCAGCGTCACAGCTTTTGGTGACCTTGAAGGCCGTGAACCTGTGCTGCGCTCTGGTGCCCTTCCGGGTGATGTCGTCGCCGTGACGGGGCGTCTAGGGCTTGCTGGGCTTGGTCTTGCTGCCTTGTTTGCGGGGCAGAAGGACACCACAAACCCTCTGTTGCTCTCCGCACAGCTTGCACCCTGGCCACCCATCTCTCAGGGAGTTGCTGGTGCCGTTGGGGGTGCAACAGCAGCCATGGATATCTCCGATTCCCTCATCATGGATGCCGGCCGCATTGCACAAGCAAGTGGCGTAGTGATTGAACTCGATGAGAATGCGCTGGATGACCTCGCCGCACACATCGCCACGGAAGTCGGTGTTGATGCCTCTCATGCGCGCCAAGCCATTCTGTATGGCGGGGAAGATCATGCCTTACTGATGACTTTCCCTGGAGATGTCACACTTCCACCTGGTTTTGTTGCTCTGGGGCATGTGAAGGTGTGCGGTGAGGATGAAAAGCCTCACGTGAACATGGGTGAAGGGGTTCTTCCAGAAAACGGCTGGAACCCGTATACCGGCTGGAACGGGGAACTGTCGTGACCCGCATCATCGCTGGCTTTGCCGGTTCACGAGAGTTGAAAGTGCCCAAGAGTGGTACACGTCCCACAAGTGACCGTGTTCGTGAAGCAATCTTTTCTGCCCTCGAAGCTCGTGATGTGATTGACAGCTCCAAGGTGTTGGATCTCTATGCAGGCTCTGGTGCTTTGGCTCTAGAAGCTCTCAGTCGTGGTGCCAGAAGTGTCACCATGGTGGAGAAGAACCCTCAAGCAGGTGCGCTTCTCAAGGCGAATGCTGACCTCATTCGCATTGCGGGAAAACTTGATGCACTTTCAACGAGAGTGGTCATTGCGTCCGTCGCTTCCTATTTGGGCAACCCACAATCTGACCTCTTTGACATCGTGTTCATTGACCCTCCCTATGAACTTAGTGACGAAGAAGTGACCCACAACTTAGAGCTACTCCTTCCTCACCTCAGCGAGGATGCAGAGATTGTTCTGGAGCGCAGCACCAGAACTGGTCTTCCCAAACTGCCCGCTGGCCTGGTGCTAGATAAATCCAAGGCCTATGGTGAGACGACTATCCACTGGATCTCAGCGGTCTAGTCCGACCCCGACCATAAACTGGGGATATGCCCAGCTCTGATGCCCTGCTTGATGCAGCTCTTGAGCCAATCGTGGGCTCAAAAGCTGCCGGTGC
>JBEBAV010000052.1:0-21673 GCA_041158725.1 Actinomycetota bacterium | reverse complement strand
GGCTCATACCCTTCGGAAGGGATGTTCCTCAGGAGAACGTTATAGACAACTCCCGTGACGATGGCGTAGGAGAAGACCGAGACGCGAACAATGGTGAACAGTCTCGTGTCTTTCGCAGAGGTCCACGCAAGATATCCGCCCACCGCAAAGGCGACAATGTTGATCAGGCTGGATTGGATGGTGAAGTAGCTGAAATAGCGCTCAGGGTAGAAAGCATTGTTGGCCACTTCAGACCAAATCTGTGTGACGATAGCTGCCAGTACCCAGGCAGAAATACCCCACCGAACAACTGCGGTGACTTTGCGCGACGTTGTGCTCACGTGGTCGACGTTAGCACCACTGACTCCACAGCAATAGCGTCATTTCATAAGATGGACCCATGAACACTGACCAAGGTCTCCTCGCTGAACAGCCCGGCATCTTCGCCCTCATCTTCGCACTTGTGCTGTGGAGTTCAATCTGGAAGGGCTTTGCCCTCTACCGTGCTGGTTCACTCAAGTCTGTGCCCTGGTTTGTGGTGCTGTTCATTCTGAACACCGCGGGCATCTTGGAAATCCTCTACCTCTTCGTTTTCAGCAAGCGCAAGATGGACTAGGGCGCCAACACCCACAGCAATGGCAGTAATGCCATAGCCATCGTGGCAATACCAAGTAGAACTCTCGACCACAGTGGGCTCTTCCACTTGCCTAAGAGTTTTTCATCTGAGGCAATCCACCAGATCACGGCCATCAGGATGGGCGCGGCCAAACCATTCGTGATGGCTGCGATGAGCAGGAACTGCATCGGGTTAATTCCTACCAGGTTGAGAGTGAGCCCCACCAAGATGGATAAGAAGATCACTGCATAAAAAGCACGTGCTTGGCTGGGGCGCTTCTCTAAACTTTCACGCCACCCAAATGTTTCAGCCATGGCATAGGAGCTAGCTCCCGCCAGGACGGGAACGCTGAGTAAACCTGTTCCCACAATCCCCAGAAGGAACAGCACACCTGCATAGTCGCCGGCAATCGGTACCAGTGCCTGGGCAGCTTCTTCAGCCGTGTCGATGTTGGTCACACCATTTTTATGCAGGGTGGCCGCAGCCGTAATCATGATTGCGGCCATGGCGAAGACTCCGGTCGCCATTCCGGCGAACACGTCCCCGCGCATGGCCTGAATGTGGACTGTGGAAACACGGTAATGCGAGGTTGTTCTGCGCTCTTCAACTTCTTCAGCTGATTGCCAAAAGAAGAGGTAGGGAGAAATCGTGGTTCCTGCGATGGCGATCAGCAGCGCAATGTCGCCCTTTGACCACTCGAACTGGGGCAGAAATACATTTTGCGCGACCTGCCCCCACTCCACATGTGCAACGAACATGACGGCGAAGTAGGCCAGTAAGGACAGACACAGCCAGCGTAAGAACTTGGCATAGCGGTGATAGGGAACGAATACTTCGGCAATCACAATGACAGCGGCAAAAAGAATCACGCCGAGCAGTTGCGGAATAGGGACCAGCAGCTGCAGTGCTGCCGACATGGAACCTAAGTCAGCAGCAATGTTGACGGTGTTTGCCACCACAACCAAAGCTAGACAGAGATAGAGAATCGGCCTGGGCATGCGAGCTTTGATCACACCCGCCAAACCATGCCCGGTCACTAGGGCGATGCGTGCGCAGGCTTCTTGAACAGCAAAGGCCAGAGGCAAGAGCAGGGGTGCACTCCAGAGCAGCCGATATCCGGTTGCAGCACCCACTTGGGAATAGGTGCCAATGCCCGAAGGATCATCATCGGCAGCACCGGTGACAATGCCGGGGCCGAGGCGGCGGAAGTATCCCTTGCCGCGAACTTTGTTCCTGGCGGGGTGATGCTTGGAGGCAGAGTCGTCAGGATCTGCAATTTCAACGTCATGAATTGACACGAATAACTCCCTCCAAGCCACAGCCTACGCGCCTCCACCGGAGTAGATTGAAACAATGACTTCTCCACGCACACGCTGGCTTGGCCTTCTTTTCATCAGCCTTGCCGTTTCGCTCATCATCGTCGACTCGACAATTATCAACGTTTCGATTCCTTCGATCATTGAAGACCTTGGAATCACCAGCACCCAGGTGCAGTGGGTTCAGGAGTCCTACACTCTCGTTTTTGCCGCCCTGATCCTGGTATTCGGTGCGCTCTCTGACCGCTTCGGTCGACGTCGCATGCTCATCATCGGTATGTCTATCTTCGTGGTGTCCTCTGTGCTTGCAGGATTCTCGGAAGACGGGAATCTCCTGATTGCTGCTCGTGTGCTTCAGGGCTTCGGTGGCGCGATGGTTCTGCCCACCACCCTCTCGCTGGTCAACGCCAACTTCCAAGGCAAGGAACGCGGCATCGCGTTCGCTGTTTGGGGCTCCACCATTGGTGGAATGGTTGCCGTTGGGCCACTACTGGGCGGTTGGCTCACCACGGACTACTCGTGGCGCTGGGCTTTTGGAATCAACATTCCTTTGGGAATCATCATCATTATTGGTGCTCTTCTCACTGTTCCTGAATCCAAGGAAGACGGGAACACGGGACGCATCGACTGGATGGGGGCCTTCTACTCCGTCATCGCCATGTCAACACTGGTGTTCGGCCTGATCGAAGGCCGCACCTATGGCTGGTGGGAAGTCAACAAGCCTTTCACTGTAGGTGACTGGACCTGGCCCGGCAAGGTGTCCATCATTCCGGTGATGTTCCTCGTCTTCGTTCTTGCCACAACTCTCTTCATTGCCCACGGAGCTTCCCGCATTAAAAAGGGCAAGCCAGCGTTGCTGTCTTTCAACCTCTTTGGCATCGCCTCGTTCCGCAACGGAAACATTGCGGCCATGGTGATTTCACTGGGTGAGTTCGGCATCATCTTATCCCTGCCACTGTGGCTACAGTTCGTCATTGGTTATGACGCCTTGCAAACCGGTTTTGTTCTCCTCGGTCTTGCCGGTGGAGCATTTGTTGCTTCCGGTCTTGCCGGTGGTCTCTCGGGCAAGGTTTCGCCCGTGTCGATGGTTCGTCTTGGCATTTTGCTGGAAATCGTCGGTGTTGCCGGGGTTGGTTTCTCCATTAGTCCTTCTGCAACCTGGATCAATGTTGTTCCCTGGCTCTTTGTCTATGGAATGGGTGTGGGTCTGGCAACAGCACAGCTGACCAATGTGGTGCTCAAGGATGTTCCTGTTCAGGAATCTGGTCAGGCATCTGGAACCCAGAGCACTGCTCGTCAGTTGGGTTCAGCTTTGGGTATCGCTGTGCTCGGAACTATCTTGTTCACCTCGGTCCAGATCCAGCTCACCAATGACCTCACTGCAGAAAAGCTTCCAGAGGCTCAGGTGACCCAGATTGTTGACTCCGTGGTCGACAGTGCTGGTGGGGCAATTATTGGGCTGGAACAGAATCCAGAAACGCAACCCATCGCAACGTTCGCTAAGCAGTCCATCTCGGATGGAACCCGCTATGGCGCATTCGCTGCAGCCGGCTTCCTTGCGCTGGGCTTCCTTGCAACTCTCTCCCTCGGGCCAACCCGCAAGGTTGAAGTGGAGAAGCTCCACGAAGAGGGCGATGCTCACGTCATCTAGCCTGTGGCATTAACCGAAAGAACCGGCTCCCATATGGGGGCCGGTTCTTTCGTGCTTGGAGGCGTTATGTGTCTAATGTTTTTCGGGAACAGGAGCTTCACCGCTCGCGGCGAGCTTCTCAAAGTAGTGACGTGCTTCTTCTTGTCGAATGCCCTCAATGCCCGAAGCAATCTCTGCCCGAAGATGCTCGGGGCCATAACCGAATGCATCCACGAGGTCTTGGGCGTGGAATCGAAGGCGAGAAATGAGACGATCAACATAGGCTGTGACTGCCTCAGCGCGCTGTGCTGAGAGCCGCCCCTTCATCAAATACCAGGCCAGGTGTTCTTCGATGAGGTGAAGTCCAAACAGGTCACGAACCCACGTGAGGACCTGCTTGGTTCCTTCATCGTTGATGCGATCGAGAGCATCCGTGAAGGCCTCCCACTGTAGAAGCTGACCATGAGCCATAGCTGCTTCAATGAGCTGGGTCTGCTTATTGTTGAAGACTTCTGCTTCTGAACCCGATTTCTTAGCATCGCGCAGGTCGAGTGCAATCTCAGAAATCATGGTCTCAACACGATCGGTCAGCAGTTCTCGCTGCATCTCAGGATCACGTAGTTCTTTCACGGCACGTGCTGTAGAGCCACGGTCATGCACGTTCTGACCGAGTCGGCGAAGTCCCGATCCCGTCACAGCACGTTCGGTGACTTGCTCCATCATCAGCTTGGCAAGTGTGGTGGTGTCTGCACCTCTGAACTTGCGGCTGTAGTCGGTGAGCAACCGCTTAGCCACCAGCTGGAGCAAGACATTGTTGTCTCCTTCGAAGGTGACATAGATGTCCATGTCAGCACGCAGTGCTGTGAGTCTGTTCTCGGCTAAGAACCCTTGACCACCGCACGCTTCACGAGCTTCCTGGAGGGTGTGAAGTGCGTGCCAGGTGGACAGCGGTTTGAGAGCTGCGGCGAGAGTTTCGAGGTCTTGACGGTTTTCGTCCGTGTCATCCGCACCGCTGAACACGGCATCGAACTTCTCCAGCAGTACTTCTTGCGAGAAGGCCTGAGCATAGGTCGTCGCAATGAGGGGAATCAGTCGACGTTGGTGGCGCTGGTAGTCCATCAACACGGTTTCTTCAAGACCGGGCTGTGCAAACTGTCGTCGCTCATTGCCATAGGTCACTGCGATCTGCAGGGCAAGCTTGGAGGCGTTGACGGCCGCGCCATCGAGGGAGACACGTCCCTGCACGAGGGTTCCGAGCATGGTGAAGAATCGACGGCCGGGGCTGGCAATCGGCGAAGTGTAGGTTCCATCTTCTGCAACATCGCCATAGCGATTAAGGAGATTCGTTCGTGGAACTCGGACGTGGTCGAAGTGAAGACGACCATTATCAATACCGTTTAAGCCGCCTTTGAGTCCGTCATCTTCTCCCCCTACTCCAGGGAAGAAGTTTCCCTGATCGTCACGAATAGGGACATAAAATGCGTGAACTCCGTGGTTGACGCCCTTCGTGATGAGCTGGGCAAAGACCACTGCGGCCCTGCCGTGGAGCGCGGCGTTACCGAGGTAGTCCTTCCATGCTCCGCGAAAGGGAGTGTTGATAACCCAGTCTTGGGTCTTCTCATCAAAAGTGGCTGTGGTCGCTATCGAGGACACGTCGGAACCGTGACCGGTTTCGGTCATGGCATAAACACCGGGGGTCTTCAGAGACATGGCATCCGGGAGCCAGAGCTTGTGGTGAGGGGCTGTACCAAGGTGCAAAATCGCTGCGGCAAACAGTCCCCACTGCACACCAGACTTAATCTGCATAGAGGGGTCGGCAACAACGAGCTCCTGGAAAGCAGCGAGGTTTCCTCCGTGGTCTTCCTTTCCGCCAAACTCAGCGGGGAAAGACAGGTTGACTTGTCCGTGCTCAACCAAGAGCTTGAGTTGTCCGAGGACGCGAGCGCGGTGATCATCTTTCGACAGCCCGGGAATACCCTGCATCTCCGGGCGACCCGCTAGTTCACGAGAAGCCAGGCGAATCTCAGCCCATTTTCCGAGCAAAAAGCGTTCCAGAAACTGACGGTCAACCGTGGCTAACTCGTTTTCTGCAGCAATTTTGTCGATGACTGACATCGTCTTCAACCTTTCGAGGTGAATATCTACAAGTCCACCCTTATTGCACATCACCATTACGAGCTGAGCAACAGCAGTGTGGAGCTTCTACAATTCCTCTCCAGAACTGGGCATTTTGTTTGTTGTTTCCGCACCGACACTCTCAGGAAACACTTAGGCTGGATGAATGCTCACCGTCATCTTTGGCTTATCCGGCGCCCTCGTTTTTGGAAGCGGTGACTTCCTCGGAGGTATGGCGTCCAAGCGCATGGGCGCGTTCTTGGCGACAGGTGTTGCCGCCGTCGTGGGCCTTTTCGTCTTGTTCGGTCTGACCTTCATCGTTCCCGGAGAAGTCACACTCGAGACAATTTTGTGGGGGCTGCTTTCTGGTGTATGTGGAGCGCTGGCCATCTTGCTGCTTTATGCAGCACTGGCCATTGGTCCCATGAGTATCCTCTCCCCACTAGGCGCCGTGATCTCAGCGGTCTTCCCCGTACTGTGGGCAATCCTCATCACGGGCGAAATCTTGCAGTGGTTTGGCTATGTCGCACTCGGGGTGGGCGCTATCGCGATTGTGTTGATTGCCTTCACCCCAGAAAAAGATGCTGTCAAGCCTCGCCTGCGAGGGATAGTCTTCGCCTCTATCTCTGGAATCTTGATTGGTCTGTTCCTCATTGTGATGAAACAGGTGCCAGAAGGTGCGGGCGTTTATCCGCTGGTATTCAATCGCTTTGTCAACATCACCATCATGTTCTCTGCCGTTGGTGGCATGGCTTTGATTCGCTGGGCACACAAGCGTGGATACTTCGGTCGCGATGGAAATGCTCGTGCTGACCTGGTTGTTGGCGACAACGGTGCACTTGACTACAAGAAGGGAATCATTCTTGCACTCGGCTGTGGTGTTCTCGATTCCCTCGGTAACGCACTGCTGCTTTTTGGCATTCAAGCAGGGAGCCTCAGTGTGATGAGCGTGCTAACCGCGATGTATCCAGCAGGAACCATCATCTTGGCAGCAATTGTTCTGCGAGAGAAAATCACCAAACTGCAACTGTTTGGCATGGTTCTCGCATTAGCTGCTGCTGGCCTGCTTGCAGTCAGCTAGTCAAGGGTGAATAAACAAGCGCCGCACCCCCGAAGGGATGCGGCGCTGATGTTTATCTGGCGTTATGCATTTGCCGATGCGAGCTCATTGAGTAACTCATCGCCGGGCTGAGCAGGAACCATCTCTGCAGAGATTTCTGCACGGCCGAGCAGATCGTTCATGCGGCGTTGACGAGTACGAGGAATGATGGTGACCACTGTTCCCTGCTTACCCGCACGGCCGGTACGACCGGAGCGGTGCATGTAGGTCTTGTACTCATCAGGTGCATCTGCCTGGATAACCAGGTCGATGTCATCCACGTGAATACCGCGTGCAGCAACGTCTGTTGCAACTAGCACGTTCACGCGGCCGCTGGTCAACAGCTGCAGGTTACGTGTACGACGGGACTGGTTGAGGTCACCGTGCAGGCTGGTTGCAGGAATACCTGCATCCTCGAGCTGGTCAGCAAGCTGCTCAGCGTATGCACGGGTGCGAGCAAAAATCAAAGTCTTTCCTTCACGAGAAGCAAGCTGCTCAATAACGAAAGGCTTGTCGCGGTGCTCTACAACCAAGACGCGGTGGTCAATGGTGGAAGAAGCCTGGTCTTCACCAGCAACTTCGTGCACAGCAGGATCTTTGAGGAACTCGTTCACAATCGCTGCAACACCCTTGTCCAAGGTTGCCGAGAACAGCAAGCGCTGTCCGTCAGACTTGGTGGCGCGCAGGATGCGCTGAACGGGCTCGAGGAATCCGAGGTCACACATGTGGTCTGCCTCGTCTAGCACCGTGACGGTGATGTGAGACAGATCGATGTGACCCTGCTCTACGAGGTCTTCCAAGCGACCAGGGGTGGCGATAATGATGTCCACACCACGGCGCAGGCTCATGACCTGCTTGTGCTGAGGAACTCCACCGAAGATGGTGGTGGTGAATAGTCCGACCGAGCGAGCAATGGGCTGCACGGTGCGGTCAATCTGCATAGCGAGTTCACGGGTAGGGGCCATGATCAGGGCGCGAGGTGCGCGACCCTGCTTGCGGTCCTTGCCACCGTTGTTCTCCATGAGGCGTTCGACGACAGGAGAACCGAACGCAATGGTCTTACCTGATCCCGTCTTTCCGCGACCGAGAACATCTTTACCCGAGAGCACGTCAGGAATGGTTGCTGCCTGGATGGGGAATGGTGAAGCGGCACCCATGGACGCAAGTTGACGGCAAATGTTGTCTCCCAGACCGAGGTCCGAGAAGGTTACGCCATCAACATCAGCAGCAGTGGTTGCCTGAGCTTCAAGACGCTCGAGTACGACATCTTCTTCAGGAGTGAAGCGAGCCTTCTCGTCCTTTGCAGGGTAGAAGTCTGAAGCGGAACGACGAGGTGCTTCGTCCTTGTTGTAACGGGGACGGTCTCCGCCAAAGTTACGTGCGGGACGGTCGTTGCGGTCACCGTAGGAAGGACGGTCTCCACGAGGAGCACGATCACCATACGCAGGACGTTCAGAACGCTCGTAACGAGGACGCTCAGTGCGGTCACCATACGACGGACGCTCAGAACGCTCGCCCCGGTTGTATGCGGGACGTTCGTTACGGTCACCACGAGGTGCGCGGTCACCGTAGCTGGGACGTTCGCCGCGAGGAGCATCGCGGTCAAAGCGAGGACGCTCAGTGCGGTCACCATAGGCAGGACGATCGTTGCGGTCGTAACGGGAACGTTCGGAACGCTCGCCCCGGTTGTAGGCAGGACGTTCATTGCGGTCACCGAAAGAAGGACGGTCTCCACGAGGAGCACGATCGCCATACGCAGGACGTTCTGAACGCTCGTAACGAGGACGCTCAGAACGCTCACCCCGGTTGTAGGCGGGACGTTCATTACGGTCACCGCGAGGTGCGCGGTCACCGTAAGCTGAACGCTCGCCGGCAGGTGCGCCGCGACGCGCGTCGCGGTCTTCGCTGTTCCAACGGTTCTTGCGTGGAGCCTCGGTGGACTCTGCGCGGAAACCACGGTGGCCTGGACTACGAGAACCAGCGGAAGGACCGCCGGACTTCTTCGCGCCGAAGCGGGGTTCAAAGTTCTTCGCCGGACGACCGCCGGCAGGTTTCTTGTTCTTAGGCATGACTTTTTCTCTGGGTTGGATTCAAGGCAAAACAGCACACAAACGCGCTGGAAAGAACCCGGGCAGTCTTTGGCCGGGACCGATTCACATTGAGTGACTATCACCAACAGAATTGTTGGGGAACCGGCCCACCTGACTTACAAACCCATCTGCATCACTATGCAGTGTCAAGAGCCGACTTCTTGACTATACGCGAGTAGGAGCAAAGGTTCAAGAGAATGTTGAGAGTTTAAACGAAAATCGCCCCATGAGGGGCGAAGATCTTGGCGGAGACGGCGGGATTTGAACCCGCGGTCCCCTTACGAGGACTCCACCTTAGCAGGGTGGTGCACTAGGCCGAACTATGCGACGTCTCCATGCGCTCCTGCAAGCAGAAGCACCTCAGCAATCATACCCGTAAGAATTTCACGGGGAATAATCGGTGATTATTGCTGGTCGAGAGTGCGGCCAGCAGAGCAGGTGTAGTCACCAGCAGTTTGACCGTTGACTGTGTCGGGAAGGACTGCAACTTCAGCGGCAGCGGTGGGAGTTGGTGTAGCTGTAGGAGTCCCCGTCGCCGAAGGTGAAGATGTGGACTTCTTCTTAGCAGCCTTAGCCGCCGCAGCTTCAGCTGCCGCTGCATCAGCTGCAGCCTTGGCTGCTGCGTCAGGGTCAACGACTGAACCATTACCAGTTCCGCCGCTGAGACCGACGGGTTGATCAGCGAGAATAGCTGCGAAGAGCGCGTCTGCTTCAGCTTGCTTAGGTTGAACCTTGCCGGCGTAAACACCCTCACCACCAGTAGCACCAGGGTATTGAACAAAGACAATGTTCTCGAGAGGGATGTCCTTGAGTGCCATTGCAATCGACACCATGGTGTCGAGGCTGTTCAAGCTGTTGGACAGAGTCATGTTGGAGATGGCTGCTTTAGCAAGACCGAACAACGCAACAGGGTTGGTCAGAGTCTGCGCACTCTTGAGCTTGCGCACGAGGGACGACAGGAAGACCTGCTGGTTACTAATTCGCCCTAGGTCACTTCCGTCACCCACGCCGTGGCGGGTGCGCAGGAACTGGAGAGCGCTGAGTCCTGACAGGGTGTGCATTCCGGCGTCAAGGAAGGTTTGAGTGTATTCGTCTTCGATGGGCTCTGCTACACAGACCTCAACACCGCCGACAGCATTTGCCATCTCGATAACACCGTTGAACTGAATCATTGCAGCGAAGGGAATGCTCAAACCGGTGAGCTGTTCAACCGTGAGCACAACACAGGGCAGACCACCCTCGTTGAGTGAACCGTTGATGGGTCCCGTCCAGCCGCCGCCGCCGTAACCGTCGCCATCAACGTCGGGGCACTCAGGGTAGCGAACAACGAGGTCGCGAGGAATCGAGACCACAGTTGCATTCGTGTGGTCAGCAGAAATGTGCAGCAAGATGTTGACGTCGTTGAGTGTGCTTCCAGGGTCAGCATCAAAAACGTTGGCGTCGGTTCCTTCACGAGAGTCACTACCGACGAGGAGGAAGTTCACACCACCTTCAATGGCGCCGATGTCAGGAATCTTCTGGTCATTTGCCAAAGCAACACCAGCGTTAGCGCTGCGGGTAATGTCCCAGAACGCGATGCCGGCAATGGACATAGTTGCCACAAGCACGACAGCGAGAGATGCGCCAATGAATCCCATCAGGGTGCGAGATCCCTTAACGGGTGCGACTCGACCGTGGCGAATGGCAGCACGAGCAGAGCGGATGCGACGTTGGCGTGAAGCCTTTTCCTCGCTCATCTGCTCCCCCTGTCCCAGGCGTCATGAATAAATCTGGCGGAGGGCGTGGGATTCGAACCCACGATGCATTGCTGCACACTGGTTTTCAAGACCAGCTCCATCGGCCGCTCGGACAGCCCTCCTTGTTGCTTTCGAAAGAAAACAACTCGATGAGTCTACCCGAGAACGTAAGTTCTAGGCTTTCAGAGCTTCCTGCGAAAGCCCTGAATGGACAAAAGGGGGTCAGGGAAGCTTGTTGAGGGCCTCGAGTAGGCCCAGATCTTGCACATTTCCGCAGACTTCGTTGGCGACTGCCTTAACTTCAGGCTCTGCATTTCCCATGGCAACTCCGCGGCCTGATTCGCTTGCCCAAGTCAACATGTCGATGTCATTGTTTCCATCGCCAGCTGCGAAGACCCGCGAACGCGGGAAGCCCAAAGCTTCACGGACCTTCTCAAGACCTGATGCTTTGCTCACTCCTTCGGGAGCAATATCCAACCAGGCAGCCCACCCAATGGAGTAGCTGACCTGCTTGAGTCCAATGCGTTCAACTACCCGCAAGAAGTCTTCAGTGTCATGATCTGGGGATACGACAACTACGCGCGTGGCGTTGAGATTGAGCAAACCTTCAAAATCAACCTGATGTGCCAACAGGTTGGGATCCACTCCGGGAATCGGTTCGGTGAAGTAGTAATTGCCGTTCTCATCTTCAACCGCATAGCACCCGTCGGGAAGGTGGCCCTTGATCAGCTTGAGAACCTTCTCGGGGTTGAAGGTTTCAATGTAGTGCTTGACATACCCATCAGGACCGAGCGGATCGCGCTTAAGCAACATGGCGCCGTTAGAGCTCACGACGTACTCAGGCCAAATATCTAGCTGGCGAAGAACTGGGATTGTTTCCACGAGTGAGCGTCCTGTGGCAAGCATGACTTCATGCCCTCGAGCGGCAGCGTCTTGAACTGCAGAGACGACCTCAGGGGCAACATCGCCACGGTGAGTCAGCAGGGTGCCATCAACATCGAGGGCAACCAGCCATCGATCTTCGGGAACAACCTGCGCTGTCGACACTTAAGCGCCCACCGGAGTGATGACAGAGAGTCCGCCGAGGTAGGGACGAAGGGCTTCAGGAATGATGACGGAGCCATCAGCCTGCTGGTGAGTTTCCAAAATGGCAACCAGCCAGCGAGTAGTAGCCAAAGTTCCGTTGAGGGTGGCAACTGGGGCGGTCTTGCCGCTTTCAGTGCGATAACGAGTCTCCAGGCGACGTGACTGGTAGGTGGTGCAGTTCGAAGTACTTGTGAGTTCACGGAAAGCACCCTGGGTGGGAACCCAGGCTTCGATGTCGAACTTGCGTGCTGCGCTGGAGCCCAAGTCTCCGGCAGCAACGTCAATCACGCGGTAGGCCAGCCCAAGGGACTGCAGCATCCCTTCCTGCCAGGCAACGAGACGATCGTGTTCTGCCTCGGCCTCTTCTGGGGTGGTGTAGACAAACATCTCCAGCTTGTTGAACTGGTGAACGCGAATGATGCCTCGGGTGTCCTTGCCGCTAGATCCTGCTTCACGGCGGTAGCAGGTTGACCATCCGGCATAACGCAGGGGGCCATCAGTGAGATCAATGATTTCGTCTGCGTGATATCCGGCGAGCGCCACTTCACTGGTTCCGGTGAGGTAGAGGTCATCAGCAGGAAGGTAGTAAATCTCGTCTGAGTGCTCACCGAGGAAGCCGGTGCCCTGCATGATGTCGGGGCGAACCAGGGTGGGAGTTATGAGGGGGACGAATCCTGCTTCGAGTGCACGATCCAGTGCCAGGTTCATCAGGGCAAGCTCAAGGCGTGCACCAATTCCGCGCAGGAAGTAGAAACGAGCACCGGAAACCTTTGTGCCGCGAGTCATATCAATAGCGCCGAGGCTCTCACCGAGCTCAAGGTGATCCTTAGGTACGAAGTCAAAGGTGGGGATAGTTCCCACTTCGCGCAGCGTGACAAAGTTGTCTTCGCCGCCGGAAGGAATGCCCTCAATGATGGGGTTTTGAATCTTGCGGGCAGCTTCGGTGTAGGCCTCGTCTGCTGCGGTAGCAGCAGCGTTCGCTTCCTTTACCTTGGCAGCAAGCTCAGCTACTTCAGCAAGAAGTGCCTTCTTCTCGTCGCCTTGTGCCTGGCCAACCTTCTTACTAAACACGTTCTGCTCGGCACGCAGCTCCTCAAAAGCGGCAAGCGCAGCACGGCGATCGGCATCAGCCTGCAAAGCAAGATCTACCAGTCCTGGGTCAGATCCACGAGCCACCTGGGAAGCTCGAATAACGTCAGGGTTTTCGCGAAGCAATACTGGGTCAATCACTCTCCCAGTTTACGGTGACTAGTCGCCGAGTATCTCCGCAAGCCAAGCGCGCGCATCGGTGAAGACGCCATCTGCATAGCGCTTGGAGTGCTCTGTGGTCACTTTGTCAGCACGAGGGTATGAACCTAAGAAGATGACCTTGGGGCTGAAACGGCGCAGACCCAGCAATGCATCTGCCACGCGCTCATCGCGAGCGTGGCCTTCAGCATCAATAACGAAGCGGTAGCGACCGAACTCATCACCGATGGGACGTGACTGAATGAGCGAAAGGTTCACACCACGGGTAGCGAACTGCTCGAGCATCTCCAGCAGAGCACCGGAACGATCATCGGGCAGCTCCACGATCAGGCTGGTCTTATCTGAACCTGTGGGTGCGGGAAGTTGTGTAGTTTTACTGACCAGAACAAAGCGGGTCACTGCATTGGGGTTATCAGCTATACCGGAAGCAAGCACATCCACGTCATAGTGACGAGCAATACCGGCAGGAGCGATTGCCGCATCTGCGGTGTTGTCTTCAAGCAGGCTGGCTGCTGCTGCCACATTGCTCGAGGAAGGAATGTGGCCGTGGTGAGGAATGGTCTGCTCTAACCAGCCACGGCACTGCGCATAGGCGACAGGGTGAGCGTTGACAATCTTCACGTCAGAAAGCTGTGTTCCCTTGCGGGTAACCAACTCGAACTCAACCGGGACAAGGTATTCCCCGATGATGCGCAGGTTGGGAATGTTTGCCAAGGCATCCTGCGTCGCGGTGACTCCACCTTCAACCGAGTTTTCGATTGCGATCATGGCGGCCACAGAGCGGCCGGAGACAACATCTGCAAGTGCCTCGCCCACGTTGTTGACCGAGTGCCAGGTCTTTCCTTGAGCTTCAGGAACCTGTGAGAGGGCAGCTTCAGTAAAGGTGCCGGCAGGACCTAAATAGCTATAAGCCGGTGCCGTCGTTACATTTTCTGAAGAAGCCATGTCTCAAATGCTATCGGGAGTGGCAAACTTGGCTTGTGAGTAACCGCGCAGGAACCCCAGCCCTCCCCTCCGACCTGATCGATGTCGATGCCCTGGTGAGGGCGTATTACGACCTCAAACCAGACATGAGCGTGCCCGAACAACGCGTGGTCTTTGGCACCAGCGGCCACCGAGGTTCGTCACTCAACGCGGCATTCAATGAGCAACACATCCTCGCCACCACCCAAGCAATCGTGGAATACCGAGCCCTGCAGGGCATCACCGGTCCGCTGTTTATTGGTGCTGACACTCACGGCTTGAGCCGCCCCGCCCAGGAGACTGCTCTTGAGGTGCTTGTTGCCAATGGCGTGCGCACGCTCAAAGACTCACGTGATGGCTTCACCCCCACTCCTGCGGTGTCGCACGCAATCCTCGCCTATAACAATGCAGGTCATGACAACGAAGCCGACGGCATCGTTGTCACCCCCAGCCACAACCCTCCCCAAGATGGCGGCTTCAAATACAACCCTCCCCACGGTGGTCCAGCGGATGGTTCTGCCACCAACTGGATTGCAGCCCGAGCCAATGAACTCATTGAGGCTGGGCTTGTTGACGTCAAACGCTCCAACCCTGAAGGCCTGACCGAAGACTACGACTTCCTCGAGAACTATGTTGCTGACCTCGAGAACGTCATCGACATGAAAGCTATCGCCGCGTCAGGCGTGAAGATTGGTGCCGATCCTCTCGGTGGTGCTTCTGTTGCTTACTGGGCTGCTATCAAGGATCGTTACAACCTCAACCTCACCGTGGTGAATCCGGAGGTTGACCCAGCCTGGTCGTTCATGACATTGGACTGGGACGAGAAGATCCGAATGGACCCCTCCAGCCCGAACGCCATGGCGTCACTGATTTCCAAGCGGGGAGACTTTGATGTTCTCACTGGTAACGATGCTGACGCTGACCGTCACGGCATCGTCACCCCCGACGCAGGACTCATGAACCCCAACCACTTCTTGTCTGTGGCCATTGAGTATTTGTTTGCCAACCGTCCCGGCTGGCGTCAAGACGCTCGCATTGGTAAGACCCTCGTCTCCAGTTCCATGATCAACTTCGTTGCTGATGGATTGGGCCGTGTGTTGTGGGAAGTCCCTGTGGGCTTCAAGTGGTTTGTTCCTGGCCTGGTTGATGGTTCGGTCGGCTTTGGTGGCGAAGAAAGTGCAGGTGCTTCCTTCCTGCGCAAAGACGGAACGGTGTGGACCACAGATAAGGACGGCATCATCCTTGCGCTTATAGCGGCGGAAATCATTGCCGTCACCGGCAAGACTCCCTCTGTTCTATACAAAGAACTCACCGAGCGTTTCGGTGACCCTGCCTATGCACGCGTGGATGCTGCTGCTAGTCGCGAAGCTAAAGCACGCCTGGGCAAACTCAGCAGTGATGACATCACCGCGACCGAGCTTGCAGGTGACCCCATCATTGCCAAGATCTCCCACGCACCCGGCAATGGCGAAGCCATAGGTGGCGTGAAGGTGGAAACCGAATATGCCTGGTTTGCCGCACGCCCTTCCGGCACCGAGGATGTCTACAAGATCTATGCCGAGTCTTTCCGAGGACCTGAGCACCTCAAGCAGGTGCAGGCCGAGGCGAAGAAGATCGTCGACGCGGCGCTTAACGCTCAGTAGTAGGTGGGTGCGGGCTCGAGGCCGAAGAATTCCTCGAGAGTGGCAATGCCCTTGTTGTGCATCGCGGTGGAAACCTCCACGCCCACATAGCGATAGTGCCACGGTTCGAATTCATACCCCGTGATGGCTTCGGAGCCTAAGGGGTAGCGGAGGATGAAGCCATACTGCCAGGCATTGGCGGCCAACCACTGACCTGCTGCCGTATCTGCGAAACAGGTGTAGAGCGCACAGCCCTGACCATCATCAAAGTCAATTGCGAAGCCCGTTTGATGTTCCGAGTGTCCGGGCTTCGCAGAGTACTGGTTTGCTCGTTCCTCACCATCACGAGCAACAAAATTGTTGTAGGTCTGCTCTTGGGTGGCATAGCTTCGATACCCACTGAGCACGGTGAGATATATCCCTGCAGCTGAAGCATCCGTTGCGAGTTGGTCTACGTGTGCAGCTGCTTCTGCACGGAGTTGCCTCCCGTTGGGATTCGCAATAGCGCTGGGAACGACCAGATCACCCGGTTCGTAATCGAGCGGGTTCAAAGGGCGGTGTTTGTTCGCCACCACCGTGATCGACGCCGGATCAACGATGTCGTATGTAGGCGTCGGAGTGGGTGTAGGAGTGGGTGTAGGAGTCGGGGACGCGGTGGGCGTTCTGGTGGTTGAAACCGTCGGTGTGGGCATGGGCGCAATTGAGCAACCAGTAAATAGAAGTGCCCCGGAGACCAGCACGCCAATCAATGCGGCCGGTGACGTTTTCATCTCCACAGAATATCTGGCTGCTGCGGGGAATAAACGCCGGCGGGTATAGCGTTATGAGGTATGCGGGTTGATTGTGCCTCGCACCACACTCTCCCGATTTCTCTCTCACGTTAGAAGATGTATGTCTAAATCTGGCACTCAAGCCGTGGCTGAAGCCATCATGTCCAAGCGAGAAATCCTTCTCGTCATGATCGGGCTCATGTCCGGTATGTTTCTCTCGGCACTCGACCAGACCGTGGTCAGCACATCGATGCGCACCATCGCAGACGACCTCGACGGGATGTCTCTCCAGGCGTGGGTCACCACCGCCTACATGATCATGTCGACCATTTCGACCCCGCTGTATGGCAAGCTCAGTGACATCTTCGGACGTCGTCCCCTGTTCATCATTGCGATCTCGGTCTTCGTCCTCGGTTCGCTACTGGCCGGAACTGCAGACACCATGTATCAGCTCGCTGGTTATCGTGCGATCCAAGGTCTGGGTGCCGGTGGTTTGATGGCACTGCCACTGGCCATCATGGGTGACATGCTCGCTCCTCGCGAGAGAGCGAAGTACCAAGGCTTCTTCCTCGCTGTCTTTGGTGTTTCCTCTGTTATTGGCCCCCTCATTGGTGGTCTGCTCTCGGGAACCCCAGAGATCCTTGGCATCACCGGATGGCGTTGGGTCTTCCTCATTAACGTTCCTATCGGAATCGTGGCATTGGCCGTCGTTCTCAAGGCGCTTCATCTGCCCAAGACACACCACCGTGTTCGTATTGACTGGTGGGGTGCTGCGACAGTTATCACTGCCACCGTTCCACTGCTGGTTGTTGCTGAACAGGGACGCGAGTGGGGCTGGCTCTCCACCGCATCCATCTCCTGCTACCTCATCGGTGTCTTCTCCGCAGTTGCCTTCGTCATGATCGAACGCTCCATGGGAGATGACGCGCTCATCCCGATGAAGATGTTCAAGTCCCAAACCTTCACCATGGCCACCATCCTCGGGGTCTTCGTCGGTTTTGGCATGTTTGGTGCCATGATGACCATTCCTCTCTACCTTCAGCTGGTGAAGGGCGCTACTCCCACTGAAGCTGGTTTGCTCATGCTTCCCATGATTTTGGGCATGATGATTGCAAGCATCGTTTCTGGTCAGGTCATGGCTCGCAGCGGAAGCTACAAGTGGTTCCCCCGCATTGGTACAGCCTTCATGATCCTGGGCTTCCTGCTCTTTACGCGCCTGACCTGGGATAGCCCACTGTGGTTTGTCATGATTGGCATGTTCTTCATGGGTGCAGGTCTGGGGCAGCTGATGCAGACACTAACCGTTGCCAGCCAGAACTCTGTTGGACCACGTGACATCGGTGTGGCAACAAGCTCCTCCACCTTCTTCCGCACCATGGGTGGAACAGCGGGAACTGCAATCTTGTTTTCTGTTCTGTTCAACACCATTCCTGAGGCACTGAAGAAGGCATTTGAAACTCCTTCGATAACCGCAGGTGTTGCCAAGGCGCTGGCAAATCCAGATGTTGTGGGTAACCCAGCTAACGCAGCAATTTTGGCCGTGTATAAAGACCCCACACAGGTGGGCTCTTCGCTCGACGGTGACACCTCCTTCTTAGTAGGTGCCAACGAAGCACTCGCTAAACCCTTCCTCGTGGGCTTCGCTGAAGCAACAGTCACCGTCTATTGGATCGGACTTGTAGTTGTCATCATTGCCTTCATCCTGAGCTGGTTCCTCAAAGCGACTCCACTTCGTCAAAAGTCCGCCATGCAGGAAGCAGCAGATGAAGATGCAGTTCTCATCGCCGAGAAGGCAGCTGAGATGACCGGCTCAATGGTTGAACCTGGAACCGCCTCCGGTGCTATTGCTCTCAAGGCTGCTGAAGAACGTGAGGCTGCTCGCGAGGCTCACAAAAAGAAGGCAGAAGCAAAGGCTAAGAAGAAGGCAACGACTTCATAGCCGGTATTTTTCAACCTGTACTTAACAGCTTTCACCCTCCCTCCTGTTACTCAGGAGGGAGGGTGAATCAGTTCATGGAGAACAAACTGTGAAAGTGGTTCCTTGGGTTTGCTGATTAGGAATCAGAAGGATCCATTGGAATAAATTCCGAGGCATACACAATCATGGTTGCATTGGGGGCCCCATTGTTAGCCGGCATACCTAGAATCTGTCCCCCTGCAGCATTCTCAAGCGACTCATCATTGAGCTCAACTTCATCATTCTGCTTATCCATACAATTCCTCTGTCACTCAGCGAACTAGATAGTTGAGACCGTCGACTAATAAGACGGGGTGAAAGGTTTGAAAACCTCTGGCGCGGGGCCATCTCCAGTTCCCTTGTGCCCTGTCGTTGGCGTCGTAGAAACACCACCGGTTGCACGTTCCAGATCATCATCATTTATCTCAACCTCAGTGTTGAGATTGCTGTTGTCAGAGTTATTCGACATGAAATTCTTAGTCCTTTAGTGGGAATAGGTTCTGATGTAATGCCTAAAACGAGATGTCAAACGGGACAAATACACTTGAATGAACAATAAGCGTAGAGTTTGTCTCTATTTTCTGCTCGTCCGCTGTCGCAATGTGACCGTTACCGCCTTTACCGCCCGAAGCGAATGCTAAAGCATCGTCGTCTATTTCAACCTCGGCGTTGAGCTCATTGTTATCTGTGGTGTTAGACATCGAATTCTCAGTTCTTATCTATGGTGCGACTCAGGGGCGAGGCCTAGAAACCGCTACTAAACGGAACAAATGTTGAGGCATAGACCAAATTAGTGCTGTTATCACCACCACCCTGTGAAGCAGTGGGGTCAGTTTTTTCCGGTGAAGTTGGGGTAAAAGTCGTGTTTAGAGTGACATCCACGGCACCGCCGACAGCATTTCCCAGTGCGTCATCATCGAGTTCTACCTCGGCCTTGTCTTCAGGTGCCATGGGTATGTCCTTTCAATCACTATTCACAACGATATTTGACTACACCAGAAAGTAGTTGAATCCCCCACTGGTTCTAGTGGATTGACAACCAATACATGAAGCCCAATACTTCGATCGAATCGAAAACCGTGATTTGTTCTCAGAGTCAGGCTTGAAAGTAAATCGTCGAGTTAGTTGAGTACGTGCTATTAGGAAAGGTTGTTGTGGGGGTCTTTGAAAGTATGATTCCACCCACTGCTAGTCCTAGGGCATCGTCTCCTAGTTCGACTTCTAAGTCTTCAGGTTGTTCAGCCATCGAATTTACTCTCCTGTCAGTGCGGACGTGGTGGATAAAGCATTACGAGACTGTTTGCCCTGGCCATATCAAAGTATCCGCGTGGGGTTTATGTGACGGTGTCAGTAATGCTGGCTTGAAAGTAAATAGTGGAGTTGTAGCTGTAGTTTGGGGAATGGCCACCGGGGTCTTTATTGAGGATTATTCCTCCCGCGGCACGCTCCAATTCATCGTCATCAAGTTCGATGTCGTCATTATCTTCAGTCATGTTTCCTCCTGAAACGTATGCCTACTGGACAATCTAGCTAACTAGCTCAAAAAGTCCTACACAATTGTGTGTTTGAAGAATCGACTAAGTCAGGCGCTTCATCATGTCAATGACCGACGGTGAAACTGGGGTTCCTTCTGGAGTCATCGGAGAGGCTTCCGGTTCACCAGCAACGACTCGCAGTGGAAGAACTCCTGCCCAGATGGATCGGTCATCGCCGTCATCTTCGAACTCATCTGGCGGTGCGGCGCTGACCTTCACACTGGCTCGCTCTAACGAAACCCGCAGCACCATGGTTGCTGCCAGTTCCTTTTTGGTGGTCTGGCGCACTTCTTCCCAGCGACCGGGCATCATGTGGTTGGTGAGTATGGCAAGGGCTTCCAGCTTCTCGTCACCCTCAACCACGGTTGCCGTGCCCATGATCACGGCAGAGCGATAGTGAATAGAGCTTTCGAAAGCAGAGCGTGCATAAACCAGACCATCAAGCAGCGTCACCGCAATCGAGAGCGGACGTCCATCTGCCATTTCGCGAAAGATGCCTGACCCAGTTGAACCGTGAATCAGAAGAGTGTCGCCATCGCGGCCAATACCTACCGGAAGAACGATGGGTTGATCCCCGCGCACCACAGCAACGTGACCCACGATGGCTTCATCCAGCAATGTATTCAGTGCAGCACGGTCAAAGACCTGCTTTTCGGGAATGCGGGTCACACGTGTTTCCTCGGTGCGAGGAAGTTCTGCATTACTCAAAGCGAACAGCTCCTTCGAGAGGTTCGAAGCGCGACCGCATCACGGCGAGCGCTTCGGGGTTTTGATCAATCAAAATGAAGTTACGACCTAGAGCCGCTGCCACTGCTCCAGTGGTTCCACTGCCGGCGAAGAAGTCGAGCACGGTGTCACCCTCACGGCTGGAAGCCTGAACAATGCGGCGCAAAATGCCTTCAGGCTTCTGTGTGGGATAACCGGTCTTCTCTTTACCGGTGGGAGAAACGATGGTGTGCCACCACACATCTGTAGGAAGCTTCCCCTTAGCCGCCTTCTCTGCCGTAACCAGACCCGGTGCCATATAGGGCTCGCGGTCAACCTCTTCAGAGTTGAAGTAGTAATTCTTGGGGTTCTTCACATAAACCAATATGGTGTCGTGTTTGGCTGGCCAGCGGCCTTTCGCCTTAGCACCGTAGTCATAGGCCCAGATCAATTCGTTGAGAAAACTGTCACGACCAAAGAGGGCGTCCAGCATCACTTTCGCATAGTGCGCTTCGCGATAGTCGAGGTGGAGATAGAGAGTTCCATCGTCGGCGAGCAGACGCCAGGCCTCACGCAAGCGTGGCTCCAAGAACGCCCAGTAGTCGTCGAAGCGATCATCGTATTTCATGAGGTCGCTTCGCGTGCGCTCATAACTCTTGCCCTTGAAGCCAACCAGACCACTGGTGGAATCATCAGCAGCAAGGACCGAGGTCACCTTGCTACGGCTTTGCTCACGACCGGTGTTGAAAGGTGGATCGATATAGATCAGCGTGACAGATTCGTCCGGCAGGGTCGCCAAGACCTCGAGGTTGTTTCCCTCGATGATGCGACCGGTTGCAGAACTCACGTGCCCATTCTGGCAGTTATCGTCCTAGGCTCGTTCTATGAGCACTGAAGTGGTCCACCAACCCGGACAATCCCGCTATGTCATCTTGAGCGATGAGAAGGAAGTGGGCGTAGCCAACTACGTCTCTCGTGAGTGGGACATCATGATCACCGGCACGTTTATTGACCCCGCTCATCGCAATGAAGGCTTGGGGGCTGTGCTGGTTCGTCGCACCATCGATGACATCATTGCCACCACTGATAAGAAGGTGACCTCGGGCTGCTGGTTTGTCACCCAGTGGTTAGAACTTCACCCGAACTATGTCGAGAAGGCACGTTCCGGCGGGGTTGATGCCGAACTGGGCAACACCTGCAGGATTG
>JBEBAV010000051.1:0-6900 GCA_041158725.1 Actinomycetota bacterium | reverse complement strand
TGTCCTCACGCGATCTCATCCTGAGCAGCATCTGCTTTGGCGCTGTATTCATCCTGTGCTTAGTTGTTCTGGCCATGTTCGTGCTGGCAATCAAGCCAAACAAGAAGGAACTGCTCGACATCGAAGAGCAGGACCACAGCACGGAGACCAAGGGTCACTAAGACTTAAACGAAGAAAGCCCCGCTTGTGCGGGGCTTTCTTTATGTGTAGGTACTACTTGAGGTAGTCGACCAGGCCAGAAGCTAAGCCAACATAACCAGCAGGGGTGAGTTCGAGTAGTCGAGCCTTGGCGGCTTCCCCAATCTCAAGACCTGAGACGAAAGCAATGAGATCATCGCGGCCAATTCGCTTGCCGCGAGTGAGCTCCTTCAGCAGTGCGTAAGGGTCGGAGATAGAGGAACGTCCAGCAGCAACTTCGGCACGGATCACGGTCTGGATTGCTTCACCCAGGATTTCCCAGTTGGTGTCGAGATCGTAGGCGAGTGCATCAGAGTCGAGATCAATCTCGCTCAAACCGCGTCGGATGTTGTCCAGAGCCAGGAGAGAGTGGCCATAACCCACACCCACATTTCGTTGGGTGGTGGAGTCAGTGAGGTCACGCTGCAAACGGCTGGTCACCAACGTTGCGGAGAGTGAATCCAGAACAGCACTCGAGAGTTCGAGGTTAGCTTCGGCATTCTCGAAACGAATGGGGTTGATCTTGTGTGGCATGGTGGAAGAACCAGTTGCACCAGCCTGAGGAATCTGGCGGAAGTAACCCATCGAGATGTAGGTCCAGATGTCAGTAGCCAGGTTGTGAATCACGCGGTTGGCGTGAGAAATGCGGGTGTAAAGCTCTGCCTGCCAGTCGTGTGATTCGATCTGAGTGGTCAGAGGGTTCCAGGTCAGCCCCAGTGAGGTAACAAACTCTTCAGAAATCTGTGGCCAGTTGGCGGAAGGTTCAGCAGCAAGGTGAGCGGAGAAGGTACCTGTCGCACCAGAGAACTTACCCAAATACTCAGAACCTTCAATCTGCTTCTGAATGCGCTCGAGACGGTAAACAAAGACAGCAAGTTCTTTACCCATGGTGGTGGGAGTTGCAGGCTGACCGTGAGTCTTAGCCAACATCGCTTCGTCACGGTATTGAACTGACAGTTCGCGCAACCGCTCGATAACGCGCTGGAGTGCGGGAAGCCAAATGTTCTTGGTTGCATCGCGCACAATCAGTGCGTAGGAGAGGTTGTTAATGTCCTCACTGGTGCAGGCGAAGTGCGTGAGCTCAGCAATGTGGTCCAGGCCCAACTCAGAAAGCTTTGCGCGAACCAGGTACTCGACAGCCTTCACGTCATGACGAGTAGTTGCTTCGAGACGAGCAAGCTCGTCAATTTCAGCCTGACCAAAGTCGGTCACGAGAGCGCGAAGTGCTGCGACGTTCTCTGCGCTCAATGGGGTGGTGCCGAACATGCTGTGGTTGGTGAGGTAGATCAACCATTCCACTTCAACCGTGACACGTGCACGGTTCAGGCCAGCCTCCGACAGGTATTCACCAAGAGGTGAAACAACAGCCTGGTATCGACCGTCGAGCGGGCTAAGGACCTGAATAGGAAGCGTCATGCTTCTATTCTCCCAAAGAAAACGGCTATCCCTTCACAGGCATAGCCGGGGCATTCTCTCCACAACGAGCAAGGAGAACTCTGGAGACTCGAGAATGTTCAGGCACAGTAACCCGGTGAGTGAATTTCCAGGAATCGGCGGCATCGCCCCAGCCGGGCAGAGCCAGTGGCTGGCGCTCGCCGAAGCACTCGATGAAGCCATCGTCACCCTGCACACTGCTGTTCCAGACCCACTCTGGTTTGGCCCATCTCGAAGAGCATTTGATTCCACCGCAGAAGAGGTCATGAATCAACTCCGCCAGGCCCGCTGGGAAGTCCTCCCGATTGCACAGGGGTGTTCACCGTGAGGCATGGAACGGGAGTCGACACTGTCGCATTGGATGACTTGTCTGGACGGGTCCATGCAGCACTGCGGCAGCTCGAACATGCTCTGAGTGCAGTCAGTGCTTTCAGCTATTCCACCGCACAAACACAGCTTGCTTACTCTCGCTCAACCCATGCCGCGCAGAGGCTCAGGAATATAGCTTCAGCAACAGCAGAAGGCGCCAGGCAATTCGCCTGGCGTGAAGAATACGTGAAATCCGTTTCTGAGAATCTCAGCTCAACGCTGATGTGGAATCTGGGCAAAGCAATGCCCATCTTGATCGGGGCCTTTGGTCCAGAAATTATTGGTGGAGTCGCAATTGTTCTCAGCTTGGCCGCTGCCCGCAGGCTACTTCCCGGAAGCCCATTTGATCGGTTTGTGACGTCTCTCGAACGAAGACTTCCCGACTCCGGGCAGTTCTTGAGCGAACCACTCGTGGTGCAGGCAACTGCGCACCTCACCTCCGGTGCAGATGACTTCGTCGCTGGTGTTATGGGATTACCCAAGCCCGCGCAGAAAGGGCTGTTGGCTGGAGAAGATCTGGTTGCGGGGGCAGTGATTGGCGGGATCGGATTAACGGGGGCTCGCACGCTTCAAGAAACCCCCGTTCGTGTTCGTCAGGTATCAGAGAGCACTGCCAACTCTGCAGATAGTTATCGCGACCTGGTATCTCGAATTCCACGGGCGGACGATGGTGCCGCACAGATCCGGATTGAACAATATGACTCCGGCTATGTGGTCTATCTGGGTGGAACCATTGATGCAGGGCTCGAGCCTCAAGGAGAGCCGTGGGATATGACCAGCAATATGACAGCTATTGCTGGTCTGGATTCCGGAAGTTACAACGCAGCGGTTGTGGCAATGAAAGAAGCAGGAATCACAGCTCACGACAACGTGATTCTTGTGGGTCATTCACAGGGTGGCCTTGTTGCTGCCCAACTCGCGGCTTCCGGCGACTATCGAGTCAGCGATGTGGTGACCGTGGGTGCACCATTGCACCAGGTTGAACTTCCTGCAGACGTGAACCATGTTGCTGTTGAACATGCTGAGGATGTGATCCCCTCCCTCAGTGGTGTTGCAGTTCCTGCCGCTATAGCAACCCACATGACCGTGACGAGGTCGCTGTATTCAACCTCTAGCCCACCCCGAGGGGAATTGCTGCCTGCCCATAATCTTTCCCGCTATATCGAGACTGCGGGGGTGATGGATCGAAGTGGCGACAGCAAACTGGTTGCTGAGCAGAAACGCATATCTGCGCGAACCCAGGGAGAAGCTACCGTCACAATGTGGCGGGCAGAACGGGTGAAGTAATTACTTGCCAGCTGCGGGGCGAAGAATGAGACCCAGGATCCAGCTGACAATCGACAGAACGATTGCTGCCCAGAAGCCGCCCCAGAAGCTGGAGACTTCGAGGCCATAGCCAAATCCGAGAACCTGGGTGAGCCACGCTACGAACATCAGCATGAAAGCGTTGACCACTAGGGCAAAGAAACCCAGGGTGAGGATAAAGAGTGGGAAAGCAAGGAAGCGCAGAACACGGCCCACAGTTCCGTTCACGATTCCGAAGATGAAAGCCACGAATGCCAGGGTCAGAACATAACCAAGGGTCTGCTGGTTCTCAGGGATGATGCGCAGGTTCTCAGGCATCATCACGGTGGTGAGCCAGAGCGCAATGGCGTTGATCACGGTTGAAAGCAGAAGCGACTTCATGAGTCCATTCTGGCAGGTGAGAAGACTAGTTGGGATTCTCCTACGGTTTTCGAAAGAGATTGTAGGAGACCTACCAGTTCAGGGGCCTGAGACGGGATAGATTGGGTATATGGCCGATGAGACATTAGATCCCATGGTGCAGTTCCTCACGCCCGAGGGACACTTTGCCCCTAGCGCGAGTGCAGAAGAGTTTCTGCCCTACTTTCAGCGCCTAACTGAGGCAGATCACCGCAAGTTTTACCGTGACATGGTTGTCATCCGCCGTTTCGATACTGAAGCCACCAACTTGCAGCGCCAGGGCCAACTTGCACTCTGGGTTCCCAGCCATGGTCAAGAAGGTGCCCAGGTAGGTTCAGGTCACGCTGCTAAGCCGCAAGACCACATTTTCCCCGCTTACCGTGAGCACGCCATTGGCATGATCCGCGGCATTGACGTTTTAGAAATCATTCGCGTTCTCCGCGGTCTTACCCACGGTGGTTGGGACCCCACCCTGCCTGAGCACGGCAACTTCCACATTTACACTCTCGTGATTGGCTCGCAGGCACTTCACGCTACCGGTTACGGCATGGGCATCAAGTTTGATGGTGCAACCAACACCGGCAACCCTGACACTGACCAGGCTGTCATTGTCTACTTCGGTGATGGTGCCACCAGCCAGGGAGACGTCAGCGAAGCGCTGGTCTTTGCGGCCAGCTACCAAACACCTCAGGTGTTCTTTGTACAGAACAACCACTGGGCAATCTCCGTTCCGGTGAGCACCCAGGCACGCGTTCCTCTCTACAAGCGCGGTGAAGGCTTCGGCATCCCCGGTGTTCAGGTCGACGGTAATGACGTCTTCGCTAGCTACGCGGTCACGGCAAAGCAGCTCGATGATGCACGCAGCGGCAAGGGCCCCAGCCTGATTGAGGCACACACCTACCGCATTGGTGCACACACCTCGAGCGATGACCCCACCAAGTACCGCACCGATGCCGAGCTAGACTCATGGATTGCCCGTGACCCGATCACTCGTATGGAAGCATTCCTGCGCAACTCGGGCGCACCCCAGTCCTTCTTCGATGAAGTTCACCAGGAAGCTGCCGACTTTGCCAGCGATATTCGTCGCCGCACTGTTGATCTACAGAACCCTGAACCTGCCAGCATGTTCAACCACGTCTACTCTGAGCCACACCCGGTCATGGACGAGCAGAGTGCTTGGCTGGCCAACTACGAAGCGTCATTCGACGAGCAGGGAGGAGGCCACTAATGGCTATTGAAAACCTTCCTTTAGGTAAAGCAATCAACCTCGGCCTTCGTCAGGCAATGCTCAATGACCCCAAGGTCATCTTGATGGGTGAAGACATCGGAACCTTGGGTGGAGTCTTCCGCGTGACCGAGGGTCTCAAGAACGAATTCGGCGCGGATCGAGTGCTCGATACTCCGTTGGCCGAATCCGGCATCGTGGGTTCTGCAATCGGTCTAGCCATGCGCGGCTACCGTCCCGTGGTGGAGATTCAGTTCAACGGTTTCGTATATCCCGCGTTTGATCAGATCACCAGCCAGCTGGCAAAGCTGACCAACCGTCACGAGGGTGCCATGCAGTTCCCTGTGGTGATCCGTATCCCATACGGTGGGCACATCGGTGCGGTTGAGCACCACCAAGAAAGCAACGAGGCCTACTTCCTCCACACTGCAGGTTTGCGTGTGGTTAGCCCCAGCAATCCTCACGATGCGTACTGGATGATCCAGGAAGCTATTGCTTCGAACGACCCCGTCATCTTCTTCGAACCCATGAGCCGCTACTGGCCCAAGGCAGATGTCGACACCTCAGCATCGAACTTCCCCCTTCACGCCAGCCGCGTAGTTCGTCCAGGTAACGATGTCACCGTCATTGGCCACGGCGCGATGGTCAGCGTTCTGCTGCAAGCAGCAGAAGTCGCTGCCACCGAAGGCATGAGCCTGGAAGTGATTGACGTCCGTTCGCTCTCTCCTATTGACTACGCACCGATTCTCGAATCCGTGCGCAAGACCGGTCGCTGCGTCATTGCGCAGGAAGCTCCCGGAAATGTCAGCCTGGCTTCCGAGCTGGCAGCGACAATTACCGAGAAGGCGTTCTATTCACTCGAAGCACCTGTGCTGCGCGTGACCGGTTTTGATACTCCCTTCCCTCCAGCAAAGCTCGAGGCCATCTACCTACCCGACTCGGACCGCGTCCTCGACGCAGTCGACCGAGTGCTGAGTTACTAGGAGTGACCAGATGACGGTGTCTAAGTTCTATCTCCCCGACGTGGGTGAAGGTCTCACCGAGGCAGAAATCGTCTCGTGGAAGGTCAAGCCCGGTGACTCGGTCGCCATCAACGACGTCCTCGTTGAGATTGAGACCGCCAAGTCACTCGTTGAACTCCCAAGCCCTTACGAAGGACAGGTCGGTGAACTTCTTGCTCAAGAGGGAGAGACGGTTGAGGTGGGCACCGCCATCATCACCATCGCCACCGCGGGTAGTTCCATGTTGACCTCTCCCACCCCCACCCTCGCTCAGGCAGCGATGGCGAACGAAGTGTTCGTCACCGATGACAGCGAGATTGACGGCGCTGAAGATGTGAAGGATTCTGCATCTGGAAGCGTTCTCGTTGGATACGGAGTTGGCGGCCACGCTGCCACACGCCGCCGTCGTGGCGGAAACGCTCCGGCCCCCACACCTCCCGCAGCACCTGCTGTGGTGACTCCAGTTGCCCAGCCTGTTGCAGCACCTGTGGCCAAGCGCCCCGCTTCGCTCCCAGTGACCGAGGCTGTTCCTGTTATTGCTAAGCCCCCTATTCGCAAGCTGGCGAAAGACCTAGACGTGAACCTCGCAGAGGTTCAGGCAACCGGTATTGCCGGTGAAATCACTCGCGATGACGTCATCCGTCACGCCTCGCAGGCTTCGGTCTTCCGCAACATCCAGACCCCTGAGTGGCCTGAAGAGCGCGAAGAGCGCATCCCGGTTAAGGGTGTCCGTAAGGCCATCGCCACCGCGATGGTGCAGAGCGCCTTCACCGCCCCACACGTTTCTGTGTTCGTCGACGTGGATGCCACCCGAACCATGGAGTTCGTCAAGCGCTTGAAGAACTCTCCCGACTTTGCTGGCGTGAAGGTGTCACCACTGCTGATTCTGGCCAAGGCCATCATCTGGGCAGTGCGCCGCAACCCCACCGTGAACTCAACCTGGACTGACAAAGAGATCATCGTTCACCGCTATGTGAACTTGGGTGTTGC
>JBEBAV010000050.1:0-7499 GCA_041158725.1 Actinomycetota bacterium | reverse complement strand
GGCATTACTCAGACCGCTGGTCCTGACGGCACTCCCAACCCCTACGCCATCTATGACCTTGGTCAGGCAGTTGCTCACTTCTCTGTTCAGGCACAGACCGATGGACTCTACGTTCACCAGGTTGCTGGAACAGACACTGCAGCACTGAAGGAAATCTTCAACCTGCCCGCAGGTTTCGAAGCATTCCTCACCATTGCTGTGGGCAAGCTTGCTCCTGCTGATGAACTCCCTGAAGCTCTCGCAGAGCGCGAGAAGGCTCCACGTGTTCGTCACGAGCTCACCGAGATCGTCCGCTACGACGCTTTCGAAGACTAAGCACTCAGCTTCACCGACTCAGCCCCCGAGAATTCGGGGGCTGAGTTCATTATGACCTAGTTATTGATCTCACCGGCTATGGCGGTGTTGATCGCGGTCGCAGTTGCTTGGGCGTCAGCGCAACCAATGGCCAGCTTGTCCCACTTCTGACCCTGCAGCTCAATCACGACGACCTGTTCGCCGCGACGCCAGTTGGCGAAGATGCGGTTGCCGTTCTTGCGGAAGTGTCCTTCCGCGATGAAACCGGGCATGCCGGTTCCGCCTGTGCGGAAGCCGAGGCCGTGACGGATGAACGTGGGGTCATCGGTTGCGTGAACAACAGAGTTCAGCGGCACAGAAATATCTGAAGAGAGGGAACCAACCTTCTCCCAGAAGGACATCACTACATTAAGTGACGAACCAGTGATTTCAATCCGGGGCATGACGCCTACTTCAGAAGCTTCTTGACTGCGTCCACGAAGTAGTCAATGTCATCCTCAGTGGTGTCCCACGCACACATCCAGCGAACCTCTCCGGTGGCGGGGTTCCAGTCATAGAAGCGGAACTCCTTGCGCAGTTCGTCCGCAACACCCGCAGGCAGTGTGACGAAGACACCATTGGACTGGGTTTGCTGAGTGAATGTCAAACCCTTGGTGCCTTCAAGACCTTTCCGCAGACGCTGAGCCATCTGGTTGGCGTGGTTTGCCAAGTGGTGCCAGAGGTCACCCTCGAGCAGGGCAATGAGCTGAGCAGAGGTGAAGCGCATCTTGGAGGCAAGCTGCATATTCATCTTGCGCAGATAAATCAGACCTTCGACTGCTTCTGGGTTGAGCACAACAATTGCCTCAGCACCCATCAGACCGTTCTTGGTGCCACCGAAGCTGAGCACGTCCACGCCCGCATCACGAGTGAATGCACGGAACGGAACACCCAGCGAGGCAGCAGCGTTGGAAATGCGAGCACCGTCCATGTGAAGTTTCATGCCGAGGGAGTGAACGTGATCGGCGATTGCCTTCACTTCTTCGGGGGTATACACAGTGCCAAGCTCAGTGGATTGAGTAATGGTGACAACTAACGGTTGGGCACGGTGCTCATCACCGCGGCCGTGAGCCTGCTGGTCAATGAGCTCTGGAGTGAGCTTGCCATCAGGAGTCTCCACGGTGAGGAGCTTGATGCCACCCACAGCTTCGGGAGCAACAGACTCGTCGTTGTTCACGTGAGCAGTCTGAGCGCAAATCACACCACCCCAGCGAGGAAGCATGGACTGCAGGCTGAGCACGTTCGCGCCGGTGCCGTTGAACACAGGGAACACCTCAATGCCCATGCCAAAGTGCGTGGTCATCACCTGGTGCAGGTGCTCGGTGTAGACATCCTCGCCATAGGCGATTTGATGTCCACCGTTCACCGCAGAGAGTGCTTCCAGCACCCGGGGGTGAACGCCGGCATAGTTATCTGAGGCAAAGCCGCGCCAGGCGGCATCGTGTACTCGTTGCATGTCTCTGAGCCTACGCGTTAGAACAGCCGGAGCCTATGCCCGGATGCCCTTGGTGGACTCAATAACCGGAGCAATCTTGCGCTGCAGTGCTTCATAGAACATGGAGAGGGGGAACTCGTCGTCCAAGAGTTGGTCAGTGAGTTCACCTGGTTCTCCCGCTACAGGCAGTGCGTCAGCACCCTTTGCCCACACCGATGCGGGGTGGGGAGTCAGGGTTGACGCAACCAGCTCATAAGCAGCAAGCCAGTGAGCAATCTTGGGACGGTCAATCGAGCGCCAGTAGAGCTCGTCGATGGCGTCACCGAGTTGCACAACAACATCGGGCAGTGCAGCCCAGTCGATGGAGAGCTTGTTGTCGGTCCAGTGCAGAACACCGTGCTGGTGCATCCAGGCAAACATGAGCTGACCAGCAACAGCGTCGTAGTTACGCTTACGGGTTCCGGTCATAGCAAAGCGGAAAATGCGGTCGAAGACCACGGCGTATTGAACCAGGCGGGCGTGGTGACGAGTCTCGGGGTCAGCCGATCCACCGCGCTCGATCTTCACGCACTCGCGGAATGCGGTGAGGTCACAACGCAGTTCTTCGAGGCCATAGAGGAAGAAGGGCATGCGTTGTTTGATCATGAAAGGGTCGAAGGGAAGATCACCGCTCATGTGGGTGCGGTCGTGAATCATGTCCCACATGATGAAGGTTTCTTCTGAGAGCTTCTGGTTGGTCAGCAGTTCAGCTGCGTCAGCAGGAAGCTCCAAGCCGGTGATCTCTGCAGCGGCCTTGGTCACCACGGCGAAGCGTGCCGCTTCGCGGTCCTGGAAGATCGCTCCCCAGGTGAAGGCAGGAACTTCACGCATGGCGACGGTCTCAGGGAACAGCACAGCAGAGTTGGTGTCATATCCGGGAGTGAAGTCAATGAAACGTAGGGGAACAAAGAGCTTGTTGCCGTAGTCACCGGCTTCGAGTTCAGCGATGAAGTCAGGCCACATCACTTCCACGAGCACGGCCTCGACGAAGCGGTTGCTGCTTCCGTTCTGGGTATACATCGGGAAGATGACCAAGTGGCGAACACCGTTGACACGGTGTGCAGCTGGAGCGAACTCGAGAATCGAGGCGAGGAAGTCGGGCTCGGCAAATCCGCCCTCAACCCAGCGACCTAGGTCAGCAATGACCGCCTCGAGGTAGGAGGCATCGTGCTGGAAGGCGGGGAGGAGTTCGTGAATGGACTCGATGATGACTGCCACGTGCTGAGCAGCGGCAGCGTGGTGAGCTGGATCAGGGATGGAGCCATCCTTGATCTGCATTCCTTGCAGAGCAATGGCAGCTTCCTTGAGCGCAACCCATGCAGGAGTGGTTTCAGTGATGTCTGCAGCAGCAGTGATGTCGAGTACCTGAGTCATACCTCTACGGTACGCCTGAATGCGCGCACGTTTCAGCGAAATCTTGCGTGAAATCGGATAGTTTCTGCGTATTTATGCATGAATCACGCGTTGAACGCAATATTTTGCATTTGCTGGGAAAATCCTCGGAATCTTGCAGATACTGCAAATAAAACTTGCAGAGCCTGCAAGTTAATCATATGGTGAAGCTACCCCGACAAGAAGGTAGACAACATGGGTAGCACTCTCATCATTGATGCGAAAAACATCACCAAGTCTTATGGATCAGGCGCCAGCCGCTTTGATGCCCTGAAGGATGTTTCCTTCCAGGTCTCTCGTGGTGAGTCAGTCGCCATCGTAGGAAAGAGTGGATCCGGAAAGTCCACACTGATGCACCTCATCGCACTCCTGGACAAGCCAGACGCAGGAACGATCGAAGTAGACGGTGCAGATGCACTGCGGATGAAGCAGCGTGAGCTGAACAAGTTCCGCAATAAGACATTTGGTTTCGTGTTCCAGCAGTTCTTCCTCACCCCCAACACTTCCGTTCTCGACAATGTGATTCTGCCGCTCAAGATTGCAGGCGTTAAGCGCTCGGAGCGCAAGCGCCGTGGAATCGAGATTCTCACCCAATTCGAGCTCGAGTCCAAGGTGAACAACAAAGCCACTGCGCTCTCTGGTGGTCAGAAGCAGCGCGTGGTTATTGCCCGTGCACTCATCAACGAGCCCTCGCTGATCTTTGCGGATGAGCCAACAGGAAACCTTGACTCGGCAACAGGTGCTGTTGTGGAAGACATTCTCTTCACCCTGAACAAAGAAAAGGGCATCACCCTCGTCATCGTCACCCACGACGAAGAGCTCGCTGCCAAGTGTGATCGCCAGGTCTTCCTCAAAGACGGCGAAATTGTTCAGTCTCTCTCGACTCCTCAGGTAAAGGCATAACCCATGAAAACTCCAGATCTCGTTGCTTCTGCGGTCTCCAACACATTCCGCAGCAAACTGAGAACCACCTTGACCGTGATGGCGCTGTTCATTGGTGCCTTCACACTTACACTCACGACTGCTGTTGGTGCTGGCGTGACTGACTACGTCACCAAGCAGGTCGACTCATTGGGTGCTTCTGATGTCTTCATCATTTCGGGACAAGCCCAAGCTTCAACCAATGATGGGCCAGCAAAGTATGACCCCAAGACATCCACCGCGTCAGATGGAACTAACGCTGGACCGCTAGCTTCTGGTGGCGCATTGACTGAAGCAGATATGGAAACCCTGACAAACACTCCTGGACTGACACAGGTTTCACCCGTTCGCAGCGTGGCATTCGACTACATCCAGAACGGTTCTGGAACAAAGTATGAATTCACTGCAAACCCTGCATCTGGAATCACCAAGTCAGATCTCGTAGCTGGTGACCAGCTCTCGAGCACCTCAGCTGAGAATCAGATTGTTCTTCCCTCTGACTACCTCGAGCCACTGGGCTACTCAGCAGCATCGGACGCTGTAGGTCAAAAGGTATCTCTAGGACTGACTGACATCCTTGGCGGGAAGCACACCGTAGAGGCAACAATTGTGGGCGTCGCTCAGAAGAGCCTGCTTGCTACTGGTGCTGGAATCAACCAGGCACTTACCAACACTGGTGCAGATTTGCAGCAGGCTGGAATCAACACTGAGAACCCTCGCTATGCCATTGCCACTGCTCACTTCGATAGCACCATGCCTCAGGCAGACATCGACGCTCTCAAGCAGACCGTGGTGGATGAAGGTTTCAGCGTCCAGACAATTCAGGACCAGCTGGGCGTGATCACCACAGTTATTGCGGGAATCGTGGGAGTGCTCAACGCATTCGCCATCGTCGCCCTCATCGCTGCATCGTTCGGGATCATCAACACTTTGTTGATGAGTGTTCAAGAGCGTACGCGTGAAATCGGCCTGATGAAAGCCATGGGTATGGGAAGCAGCAAGGTCTTTGCTCTGTTCAGCCTGGAAGCAATCTTCATCGGTTTCCTTGGTAGTGCCATCGGCGCTATCGCGGCAATTATCTTGGGCACGGGAATCAGTGCCGCCTTGTCAGCGGGGCCTCTCGCTGCTCTTCCCGGGCTCAATATCCTCATGTTTGAACCAGCATCAATCATTGCGATCATTCTCTTGATCATGACGATTGCATTCCTGTCAGGAACCCTTCCTGCTCGTAAGGCTGCAAAACAAAACCCCATCGAATCGCTACGCTACGAGTAGACGAAAGGACATGGCATGACTGGTGAGGGGGAACAGACTATCCGTCAGCGTCGCACTGCGGCAACAGCGCTGAACATTGAAACGCAAGCTGTTGCCCTGGCACTTGAGCACGGTCTCGACAACGTCACTGTTGAGATGATCTGTGAAGCAAGCCAGGTGTCTGCGAGAACTTTCTTTAACTACTTCGGGGCAAAAGACAACGCCATCTTGGGCAAATTTGTTCCAGAAATAGATGAACAAAAAGCTCGGGAATTCATCGCCTCCAATAACCCGGACATTCTGACTGAGGTGATGAGTGTTGTGAAGTTCCCCGACGAATTCATGACTAATCCTGGGCTGGAATTGCAACGCATGAAGTTGTTGCAGCTCAACCCCCTGATGATGGCAAAGCAGATGGAGCGCTTCTCTGGTGTCCCTGCGCAGGTCGAAGAAATCCTGTTTTTGAGACTGCGCAGGGATGCAGGACCAGCCGAAACCGAAGAGCAAACCCGGGCGTATGCGGCCTTGACTGCGGAGCTCATCGCCCTCACGTTCCGCCACACTCTCACGCAGGTCATTCAAGGTGAGCCACAACTCCAAGGGATGCCATCACCTGCTGAAGTGGTGAAAAATCTCAAACAGCTTATGGAACGTTTGTCTGTCTAGATTTTCTTGTGTGCCCTAGATTGAGCACATGACTTTCACCGTTGCAGGCAGCAGATTCCTCATCACCGGCGCAGCTATGGGCATGGGTCGCCTCTATGCCGAGCGAGCCGTGGCAGAAGGCGCAGAGACCGTCATCCTTTGGGACATCAACAAGGAAGCCCTCACGGAAACCACCAAGGCGCTCCGCGTCCACGCAGACAACACCCAAGAGATTGTTCCCATGCTGGTGGACATCGCCCAGCGTGGAGCCATTGAGAAGGCCGCCGCCAAAGTGATCGCAGATCACGGAGGTGTCGACGTCATCATCAACAACGCTGGTGTTGTTCGGGGCACCTACTTCTGGGAACACGAAAACGAGCGTGACACCGAGTTCATCATGAAGATCAACTCTCTGGCACCGATGTACATCACTCATGAGTTCCTCAAGGGCATGATCGAGGGCAAGCGTCCCTCTCGCATTGTGAACATTGCTTCCGCTGCCGGCACACTCTCCAACCCCAAGATGAGTGTCTATGCCTCGAGCAAGTGGGCACTGATTGGCTGGAGTGACTCGCTTCGGCTGGAGCTCTCGCAGCAAGGCTATGACAACGTCAAGGTCACCACGGTCTGCCCGAGCTATATCTCCACCGGAATGTTTGAAGGCGTGAAGGGTCCTCTCATGACTCCAATCATGAAGCCCGACTATGTTGTGGACAGGGTGTGGAGCGCAATGCGCTCGGGCAAGGCAATGCTGATGTTGCCCTGGACTGTTCACCTGTCCAAGGTGCTCAAGGGCATCTTGCCCCAGCGCTGGTTTGATGCCATCGCTGGCAATGTCTTTGGTGTCTATAACACCATGGATAAATTCACCGGCAGAAAGTAAACAGTCAAGGAATAAACCCCTACTTCTGATAACTCATTCAGCAAGCTCTCGGTAGTCTTGAAGGAGAAGATATCTGGGAGAAGAGCATGGCTGACTGGCGCATTTGGCGCAAAGAGAGCACCCCTGCTGAACCATCCCCAGAAGTTCTAGAAGCAATCGCTTCTTCTGCGGAAGACGGACTAGCCATGGCCAGACTCGGTGCTGTGATGGCCATCAAGAACAAGATCTTGGTGCAAGCAATTACCCAGCCTGACGCTTTTGACCCCAGCATCTTCCTTGAGCCAGCCAAAGAGGCAGTCACGACCTTGGCCGTTGAATCACTCGAGTCCGCTGCGGTGGTTGCTACAGATCTCAAGCGTGCTCGCAAGCTCCGCGGTGAAGCCCATTCTCAAGACGACTATCGTCGTGGTGATGTGAAGAACCTCACCATACGTTTAGGGTCGCTTGAGATTGTGGCTCAAAAACTCAAGGACTACCTCGAGGACGAGGAGTGGCTTCGCGCACTCATCACCGAAGCACACGGTCTCGCATGGGCTGAGCTTTCTCGGGAGATGGAACGTTCACTGGATCGCAAAGAAGCCATCGAATTCGGCTTTG
>JBEBAV010000049.1:0-13341 GCA_041158725.1 Actinomycetota bacterium | reverse complement strand
AAGAGCCCCAACGTCTTCTTTGAAGACGTTGCTTCCCAGAAGGACTCTTATTACGAGAAGGCTCAAGAAGGTTTCACCATGTTCGCCCTGAACCAGGGTGAAGTCTGCACCTGTCCCTCTCGTGCTCTGATTCAAAGCTCGATCTATGACGGCTTCATGGCAGATGCCCTGCCCCGTGTCGGCAAGATCATCCAGGGCAACCCTCTGGACACCAACACCATGATTGGTGCACAGGCCTCGAACGACCAACTGGAGAAGATTCTCAGCTACATCGACATCGGTAAGGCTGAAGGCGCCAAGGTCCTCATCGGTGGTGAGCGCGCTGACCTCGGTGGCGAACTCTCCGGTGGTTACTACATCCAGCCCACCGTTTTCGAGGGTAAGAACTCGATGCGTATCTTCCAGGAAGAGATCTTTGGTCCTGTGGTTTCCGTTACCTCCTTCAAGGATTACAACGACGCCATCAGCATCGCCAACGACACTCTCTATGGTTTGGGTGCAGGTGTGTGGAGCCGTACCGGTGACATCGCCTACCGTGCAGGTCGTGACATCCAGGCCGGTCGTGTCTGGACCAACACCTACCACCAGTACCCCGCTCACGCCGCCTTCGGTGGTTACAAGCAGTCGGGTATCGGGCGCGAGAACCACAAGATGATGCTCGATCACTACCAGCAGACCAAGAACCTTCTGGTCTCCTACGCAGAAGGACCCATGGGCTTCTTCTAAATCGGCACTATCCAATCAAGGAATGACACAGGAGAATCATTAGATGGACTACACGAGAGTTGATTACACTCCAGAAGCCGCTGAGCTTCTGCGCAAGATGACTCTCAAGCACGGTCCACTGATGTTTCACCAGTCGGGGGGCTGCTGTGATGGCAGCTCCCCGATGTGTTACCCCGTTGGGATGTTCCGTATTGGCGGATCGGACGTCCTGCTCCAAAAACTCGAAGTGGAGGGCCTAGACCCGATCGAGTTTTATATGTCCGCCTCACAGTATGAGTACTGGAAGTTCACTCACCTCACCGTTGATGTGGTGAAGGGTCGAGGCAGCGGCTTCTCCGTTGAATCTCCTGAAGGTGTGCGCTTCATGATTCGTTCACGCATGCTCGACGATGCTGAGATTGAGCACTTTGGTTTGCTCAAGAAGGAAGCAGTTTAGAACGCTGCGTCGATCTCGCGTTCGCGGGCATCTTTGGCAGTGTCGAACGCAGCCCTTAATGCTGTGCGCAGAGTTCCCGCGTTCTGATCAATACGTGTGGTGAAACCCAGACGTGTTGCTTCTGCGTCGCGTTGCTTGCCGCCGTTAACTGGGCGGATCTCACCAGCCAGAGAGATCTCGCCAAAGGCAGCAACGGTGTGGGCAATGGGCTTGTCATGAAATGCACTCGCCACAGCAATGGCAATTGCTAAGTCAGCACCAGGCTCGTTGAGTCGGACTCCACCGACGGTGGAGACATAGACGTCCTTGTCACTGAGCTTCAGCCCTGCACGGCGCTCCAACACGGCCAGCAGCATGGCCACACGTGAACTATCCACACCGTTGGTTACCCGGCGAGGATTCGGTGCGCTCGTGGGAACCACGAGAGCTTGAATCTCGACCGGTAAAGGTCGACGTCCTTCAAGAGCAACAGTTGCGCAGGTACCAGAAACGGCAACAGCAGAGCGACTCAAAAACAACCCACTGGGATCAGGAACTTCGGCAATACCGTCACCAGTCATTTCGAAACAACCGACTTCGTCGGTGGGGCCGAAGCGGTTCTTCAAAGCACGGACAAACCGCAATGCGGTTTGGCGGTCACCCTCGAACTGGCACACCACATCAACCAAGTGCTCGAGCAGGCGAGGACCAGCAATGCTGCCGTCCTTGGTCACGTGCCCAACGAGCAATATAGGAAGGTTGCGTTCTTTCGCTACGCGAATAAGAACACTGGCCACTTCGCGCACCTGGCTAGGGCCACCAGCAAGACCCTCTACTGCAGAGCTGGCCACGGTCTGGACGGAGTCCACGATCAAGAGAGCTGGTTGCACAGCATCAATCTGGCCAATGATGGTGGAGAGGTCGGTTTCAGCAGCGAGGTAAAGATTGTCTGTCAGTGCGCCCGTGCGAGACGCACGCAAGCGCACCTGACTGACGGATTCTTCCGCGCTGACATAGAGCACTCGTGCTCCAGTCTTTGCAGCACGAGAAGCAACCTCGAGAAGAAGTGTCGACTTTCCCACACCAGGTTCACCCGAGAGCAAGATGGCAGCGCCGGGGACAATTCCGCCACCGAGCACACGGTCAAACTCATTGATGCCACTGGCCCAGTGCTTGAGCTCGCCATCGGCAGGAACTTCAGTGATGGGGCGGGCAGCGTTTTCCTCGCTGACAACAACCGGTTTCATCTTGACCTGGATGCCGGTCTTGGTGGCTTCTTCCACGACTGTTCCCCAGGCTTGGCATTCACCACAACGTCCAACCCACTTGACGGTGTTCCAACCGCATTCGGTGCAGGTGTATCCAGGAGATGCTTTGGCCATGCGGACAGCCTAGCTTTCACCGCCGACAGTGGATTGGTGACTGGCGTGAGCTGTGCGTAAACTCTTAGCTATTGGTTCCGTGTCCGAGCGGCCGAAGGTGCAACTCTCGAAAAGTTGTGTGCGTGAAAGCGCACCGTGGGTTCAAATCCCACCGGGACCGCCAAGAAATAAAGCCCCTCAAAGAGGGGCTTTATTTATTTAACTATTTGTTCTGGTCGCTTCCTAGCGGCGTAAATTCCAGCAAATCCCATTACTACCAAAAGCAGACCTGCCAGTGGAGACAGGGAGCCCGCAGAAACACCGGTATGTGCGAGGCCTACGGCTTCGGATGAAACGGGGTTAGACGGCCCTGTTCCGGAGGTCTGCAGAAGTGTACCCGTGCTACTTACTTCAAACCACACTGCATGAGAAATAGTTGCACCACTACTTGTTACGCCAGTGAAGGTGATGCTGTGCCATCCCGCAGATAGCCCCGCCGGAATCTGCGTGCTTCCAGAAAGTAACGTCGAAGTGAAAGTTCCTGAAATCAGTGTTTGCGGTGTTGAACGCAAAACCAATGACCACGATGAGTTGTTTTGAAGTCCAGAAGCTCCATATGCAACTACAGAGTTGGCCACGGTCGCCCCAGTTGACAGCTCCAAGTTGAGTGAAACTGCGGGAGAAGATGCACCGATGTTGAAGACGACATCTTGGTCATCAGAGAGGTAGTTGCTGTTCGCAGCAGCAGTAGCGCGCACGGTACATGTACCAACACCGGAGTAGGTCAGTACACCCGTTGAACTATTTACCGAGCAGCCTGTTGAACCTGCGTCGACTACAGCATAAGTAATCTGGCCACCACCATTAGTGGTCGCGAGTGTCTGTGGAGTGAGTGGGGAGTGGGAGGTCATAACTGTGGTGTTAGTCGGTGCCCAGGTCACTACTTGAGCTGGTAGAACTGCCCACTGTGCGTGAAGGTTTACATCACTGGTTCCTGCAGAAACTTCTGAAGCGGTGAGAGCCACACCACCACTTTGTGAAGCAAACCAGCCCAGAAAGGCGTAACCGAGCCTTGTGGGCGGAGCGGGGTAGGCGAGAGAGTTTCCGAATACATAACTCCCGTCCGCAACAGGACTTCCGCCATGTTCGTCGTAGGCGACGTAGTAGGTGTTCGGGCTCCACATTGCCTGAAGTGTGACGCTCGCGTTACCTGCAGAAATTTCTGTAGCAGTGCGCGAAACATTAGTTGAGGAAGGGAGGGCCCATCCCATAAATGTATTTCCGACCTTCACTGGATTGTTTGGATAGACAAGTGAACCATCATGGGTGAAGGTTCCATCGGGAACCAAACTTCCGCCGTTTTCCTCGTATGTAACTGTGTAGTTATTCGGAGTGAATGCGGGGTACAACGTTGTGTCTGCTGACAAGTTGTAAGTGCCTGATATCGCAGTCGTTTGATTTGCACTCGCTGCCCATCCAGCGAAAGTGTGACCTGTTTTTGATAGTGCGCCGGTGTTACCAGACAACGTAACTAGGCCGTTTCCAGCTTGGTAAGCAGGTGCAGATCCTGAAGTCGAACCAGTTGTGGAATAGGTCAGAGTATACGAAGTGCTGTTAGTCGTGACCTCGGATGAGGTGAGGGCAGATGTGTAGATTCGAACATATTTGATTGAACCATTGAAAGCAGGGTCAGCTGACCAGTTGCTTTTACCGATGTAGTTCTTAGTGCGATTATTGACCGAGGGCACAGACGTGTAGGTACTGCCTAATTTTGCTGAATCATCAACTAACGCTCCATAGCCTCCTGCACGAGTGTTTATTTCTGAACCGTTTACGTACATCCGGCATAGAGATCCGTCGAGTGTAATTGTGTATTTGGCAAAAGTATTTGCTGTCAATGCATTCACTGCTGACACGCAATAGCCTTTCCTTACACTTCCGTGAAAAAGCTCAATAGCGAGGTCATTTGGATCGCCACCATAAGCGCCTACCCAAATGTTGTCGGAAGATGGCCCGTTGCCAAAATCAAAAATTCGCTCCCACCCCTGATCAACAGTAGGTCCGAAATGTGCTTCGAACTCAATGGTGATGCCAGTGCCAAAACTATTGAAACCCGCCCCCATATCGACGTATGCGTTTGCATTGCCGGGGAACACTAAAGAACTATTACTGCTGTTATACGTGACGGAGCCATTGATTGTGCCATTTCTGTTTGCGGCACTGAGATCTGTCCACGTACCTGGAGAGCTCGCATTGTAGGAACCTGGATCACTAGCGTTGACGTTGAAGTAAATATCGCTAGTTGTGGCGGCAAACACTGCACTTGTGCCAGCGAGGGCAATGGATGACATCAGAATTACAAAAAACGCCATGCGCTTTGTAAATCTCTGGCTCAACCTAGTCCCCAGGTTCTCAGTGCTGACTGTTCATTCAAAAAGCTCGGTCAGGTTCTGTCGTGACGAAAAGCTAAAACAAAATGTTTACCGAGTTTCAAGTCTAAATGTAGGAACCCTTACAGACTCATTGAGGTCTACAGAAACATCGATGTAGATACACGCACTAGCGTTGAAGTATGACGTCAGCTGAAACATCCGAAACAACCGAGGCAGAAACTGCTCCCGAGACCCTCACGTTCTCAGAACTGGGGTTGTCTGATGCAGTCCTCAAGTCTCTGAAGGATGTCGGTTACGAAATTCCTTCCGCTATCCAGGCAGCCACCATCCCCATCCTTCTTGAGGGCAAAGATGTTGTGGGTCTAGCCCAGACAGGTACCGGAAAGACCGCGGCTTTTGCCCTGCCGATTCTCTCTCGCTTGGACCTGTCACAGAAGAGCCCACAAGCATTGGTTCTTGCTCCCACCCGAGAACTTGCACTCCAGGTCTGTGAGGCATTCGAAAAGTATGCCTCCCACATGAAGGGTGTTCACGTACTTCCTGTCTATGGCGGACAGGGCTATGGCGTTCAACTGTCCGCTTTGCGTCGCGGTGTTCATATCGTGGTGGGAACCCCCGGACGAATCATGGACCACCTGGAAAAGGGAACCCTTGATCTCACTGAGCTCAAGTACCTTGTCCTCGATGAGGCAGACGAAATGCTCAAGATGGGCTTCGCCGAAGATGTCGAGACGATCCTTGCCGACACTCCTACGGACAAGCAGGTGGCACTCTTCTCCGCAACCATGCCTGCGCAGATTCGCCGCATCTCCAAGCAGTATCTCAACGAACCCGAAGAGATCACGATCAAGAACAAGACCACCACGTCTTCCACGATCACCCAGCGTTACCTCATGGTCTCCTACCCCCAGAAGGTGGATGCGCTCACCCGCATCCTCGAAGTTGAAAACTTCGAAGGCATGATTATCTTCACTCGCACCAAGAATGAAACCGAGACTCTCGCCGAGAAGCTCCGCGCTCGCGGATACTCCGCAATGGCGATTAACGGTGACGTTCCTCAGGCAACTCGTGAGCGCACTGTTGAACAACTCAAGTCAGGCAAGCTGGACATTTTGGTTGCCACAGATGTTGCAGCTCGCGGTCTTGATGTGGAGCGTATTAGCCACGTCGTCAACTTTGATATCCCCATCGACACCGAATCCTATGTTCACCGCATTGGTCGCACCGGCCGTGCTGGCCGCAGCGGCGCTGCTATCAGCTTCGTCACACCACGTGAACGCCGTCTCCTCGACGCCATTGAGCGCGCAACCCGTCAGCCCTTGACGCAGATGCAGCTTCCCAGTGTGGAGGATGTCAACGTCACCCGCCTTGCCCGTTTTGATGACGCCATCACGGAAGCCCTTGCTCAGCCTGAACTCATTCACCAGTTCCGCGAAATAATTGGCCATTACATCGAGCACCACGATGTTCCGGAAGTAGACGTTGCAGCAGCATTGGCTGTTGTGGCTCAGGGTGACTCTCCTCTACTTCTTTCTGCTGAGGACGAACGAGCACAACGTTACGAACGTGAACTACAGACTCGTCGGGATCGTGCGGATCGTGGCGACCGCTCAGATCTCGGTGGACGCGGTGGTCGAAATGATCGTGGCCGGGGTTCTTCTCGAGAGGATCGTTTCAACAGAGAAGACCGCGCACCTCGTGAGCGCTTCAACCGTGATGATCGAACGGAACGTCCAGAGCGTCGCTCTCGCGAGAACAACCAACCTATGGGTTCCTACCGCATCGAGGTGGGCAAGCGCCACAAGGTTGAACCCCGCCAGATTGTGGGAGCACTCGCTAATGAGGGTGGGCTCAACCGTCAGGACTTCGGAGCAATCAAGATCCTTCCAGATCACTCGATTGTGGAACTTCCTGCCAACTTAGGTCGTGAAGTTTTCAATCGGCTTGAAAACACTCGCATCAGCGGCAAGCTGATTGAGCTTCGTGCTGATCAGCATGGTTCGGGCCGTCGTGAGGAACGCATAGATCGTGATGACCGTCCAGCGCGCAAGCCTCGTCATAAATAGTTCATGCTGCAAGGCCTAAAGCAAGTTGCCCCCTCTTAGGAGGGCCAACTTGCTTTGGCTTTATTTGAGAACTTTGCGCCGGCTGGCGAAAATGAGAGCTGAGCCGACACCCAGCATCAGCATAGAGAGCAATCCGGGATACGTATTGGCGCCCGTGTTGGCCAGGCTAGATGCACTCGTGATGGGGGAAACAGGACCAGTTCCTGAAGTCTGAAGCAAGGTTCCTGAATTACTGACTTCGAACCACACCGCATGTGAAATGGTGTTTCCGTTTGCACCGGTGCCGGTCAGGGTGATGCTGTGCCATCCGGCAGCCAAACCCGAAGGAATTTGAGCGCTTCCATTTACTAAGCCATTACTGAAAGTTCCTGACGCAATGGTTTGAGGACTGGATCGAACAATCAGTGACCATGCTGAGTTGTTCTGAAGCCCTGAAGCCGCATAGGCAACAGTCGAATTGGATACCGTCGCACCAGTAGTCATATCAAGGTTGATCGAAACAGTAGGTGTATTCGAAGTAATCGTGAATACAACATCTTCACTGTCTGCTAGATAGTTTGACGTAGAAGATGCGCTTGCTCGAACTGTGCATGTTCCCACACCAGTAAAACTCACAACACCGGTATTGCTATTGACGGAGCAACCAGTTGCCCCTGCAGCAGTAACAGAATAGGAAAGCGCGCCATCACCGTTGGTCGTTGCAGACGAGGAGGGGATAACTGAAGATTGGCTTAAGACCACCGCTGTGTTGTTTGGAGCCCAGGTAACTGTTTGTGCTGGGAGGGGGGTCCATTGAGCGTGCAAAGTAACATCTGCGGTCCCAGCTGAGACCGATAACGCCGTGAGCGGGGAGCCGCCTGAGGCACTTGCAAACCATCCGGCGAAGGAGTACCCAGAACGGGTTGGGGCAGTGGGGTACACGAGGGTGTTGCCGTAGACATAGCTTCCGTCAGTGACGGTGCTTCCGCCGTGTTCGTCGTAGGTGACGTTGTATGTATTGGCTGCCCATTGTGCATGCAGTGCAGAGTTTGCAACTCGTGAAGAAATTGTGGTGGCACTCAGGGGTGATCCACCGGTAGCTGCGTCAAACCATCCGAGGAATGTGTGGCCAGGTTTTGTTGGAACGGTGGGGTAGCTCAGAGTGCTGCCATACACATAGCTTCCGTCAATGACGGTGCTTCCGCCGTGTTCGTCGTAGGTGACGTTGTATGTATTGGCTGCCCATTGTGCATGGAGAGCTGAATCAGCAAAGCGACCATAAATAGTAGAAGCGGTCAGTGAAGAACCGCCTGTAGCTGAGTCAAACCATCCCGAAAAGCTGTAACCACTTTTAGTGGGTGCTGTTGGGTAGTTGAAGGTATTTCCGAATACGTAACTAATATCGGTAACCGAAGATCCGCCGTGTTCGTCGAAGGTGACGTTATACGTATTGGGGCTCCATTGTGCATGCAGAGTAACGCTTGCGTTGTCTGCAGCTACAGATGCTGAAGTTCGTGCAGTGCCTCCGGTACTGGCCGCAAACCAGCCAAGGAAGGTGTAACCATTTCGTGTCGGGTCTCCCGGGTATGTGAGGGCACCTCCATGGGTAAAGGTTCCATCATTTACTGCTGAGCCACCGTGTTCGTCGTATGTGACGCTGTAGGTATTGATGGTGAACGCAGGATAAAGCGTGGTGTTCGCTGTGAGGTTGTATGAACCGGTGGCACCTGTTGATTGATTCGCAGCTGTTGACCAGCCAGCAAATGTGTGCCCTACCTTTGTCAGTGAACCGGTGTTTCCATCTAGGGTGATTAGGCCGTTTCCTGTTTTAGAGGCAGGAGCAGTTCCGGTTTCTGAGCCTGTTGTTGAATAGGTCAGAGTGTAGGTTGTTGCGTTATTAGCTGCCTCTGACGCGGTGATTGCTGTCGTGTAAATGCGAACATATTTAATTGCACCATCAAATGCCCCATCACTTGCCCAGTTACTTTTTGCAATGTAGTTGTAGTTGCGCTGGATGTCACGGGGCAAGAAAGCAAAAGAGCTTCCTAATCCTCCAGGATTGTCATAAAAAATGTCGAAGGAATTATTCCCCGCATTGTTCGTAGCGACAGCCTTTGCGTAGCCGTCAATTACCGTATTTACTTCCACGCCATTTTTATAAATGTGGCAGTTCGTCCCGTCTAATGTGATGACAAACTTAGCGAATGTATTTGCGCCGAGGGCGTTTACATCATCTGAAGTGCGGCAACGACCAACGCCGTTTTGAGTTGTGGACGGATAAGGTTTCCAAATTTCGAGCGCAATCTCATCGGTGCTTGCGTAGTTTCCTACCCAGATGTTGTCGTTACCTGTACCGTTTCCGAAGTCAAAAATTCGTTCCCATGGCCCTACTCCACTTCCGAAGTGGGCCTCGAATTCAATAGTGATTCCTTGAGTGAAGTTGTTGAAACCTGGACCCATGTCAACGTAGGCAGCTGTGCCATTGTCCGAGCGCTTTCCGGTGTTGCTTGAGAACTGGAGCGCACCAGTTGAACTGTTATAAGTGGGCGAGCCGTATATCGTTCCATTGCGGTTGTAACTCGATAGGTCTCGCCAAGTTCCGGGGGAAGCAGGGTTATATGAACCTGTGTCAGAAGCGTTGAGGTTGAAGAAAAGGTCGCTGGAGGATACGGCAAAAACACTAGTAGTACTGATGAAAATTGACATGAGTGCTGTGACGAGAATTGTTGACAACACGTTCGTTGACTTTTTGCTTACTTTCAGCAACTTAAACCCCACTCTCAATGCACCCCATCTCACCCGAGAGACTAACAATGTCGGCCCTACACGGGGCTAGCTCGATTCTAGACGATATGCCTAATGTGCCAGAAAGTGAATATGAAGAACCGACTACTGTGATGTACGAGCAAAGGAGACTCATTCATGGCTAAATCAATTTTCTGGTTCTATCTGATGCTTTCGATTATCGGCCTTGTTACTTCGTGGGTATTTAACGGCCTTGCTGTGATTAATAACCAGAACTACCTGGCAGCTTGGTTTGGTACAGCAGTCGACTGGGTGCTCTCCGCGGACCTCACCATCGTGGCCATCGCCGTGGTGGTCTTCATGATTAGTGAAGCTCGTCGTCTCAAGATGAAACGTGTCTGGCTTTACATTCTCCTGTCAGGCTTCACCGCGATGGCATTTACGTTCCCGCTCTTCATGGCAATGCGCGAACGTCAGCTCGAGAAAGCTCTCTAGGCTGAAGCCATGCAGAACGAGAACTCCATCAAAAGCATTGGCTCAAAGAACTCAGTTCTGAGCCTGTGGTCCACGAACTCTTTCATGTCGATCGGGTCGAAAGGGTCAGCCTTCTCGATTGGCTCTATTGGATCCTTCGGCAGCATCTTGTCGTTGGGCTCATTCTTGAGTGTGCTGAGCATCATGTCGAGCATTGCTTTCCTCGGTGTCATGGCTTCGAAAAAGCGTCGAAAGTAACGCCACTGCCACGTTTTTCAGGGCATCTTGAGAAATATCCCCTCTGAACGCCTGTGTTCCGGTAGACATATCTCATGAGCGTGCGAACTCCTGATCCCAACGGCGGCTGGCTAAGTGATGACGAACTCTCCTCCATCCGCCGCCGACTACCTCTTCTCTATGTAGAGGCTGTGCCGGTTCGGGTTGATGGTCTTGGTGTTGTCACCGAGGTGGGTCTGCTGCTCCGTGCAAATGCAACCGGTGAAATGACTCGCACGATTGTCTCGGGCCGTGTGATGTATGGAGAAACACTGCGTGAGGCACTGTTTCGCCACCTCGAGAAGGACTTGGGCCCCATGGCCTTCCCTCTGTTGCCTGCTAACCCCAACCCTTTCCATGTTGCGGAGTATTTCCCCCTTCCTGGCATCTCCCAGTTCACTGATGAACGCCAGCACGCAGTCTCATTGGCCTATGTGGTCCCGGTGACGGGAACCTGCGATCCTCGTCAAGATGCCCTCGAAATCACGTGGCTCACCCCACGGGAAGCAGCAAGTGACGCAGTAACTGGCGAGATGGAAGGCGGTCGCGGAGCGTTGCTTCGGGCAGCCCTGGCCTCAGTCGGAGCACTCAACTAGAGCCTGCTGTGAATCAGGGAATTAACCCCCTGTTTGGACATAACCCCTAAATTTTCGCCAAAAACTGCCCGTATACTTGCAGAGACTGTTTATTCTGGCTTGTTTGGCGAAAGGACACCGTGGATAACGATCTTCCCGTTGTGCTTGCCAAAAAGGGATTAGACCCCGAGCAGGTCAATGTTGCACTGAGCGATGTGCAGGCTGAGACTGCCCGCCTCGAGAACGAACGCGCTGCTATCGACAAGCGGATCGACAAGCTCACCCGTGAGGTTGCCGAGGTTCGCAGTGCTCTCAAGCGCGCCAGCGCAAAGCCTTCCTTCTCTGACCTGGGTGCTGCCTTTGAGCAGACTCTGCGCGTTGCAGAAGAACAAGCAAGCAAGCTCATCTCTGATGCGCAGGTCACCAGCTCCGAAGCTCGCCGCTCTGCAGAAGCAGAAGCCACAGCACTAACCGCCGCAGCCGAGAAGCAGGCAACTGCAATCGTTGCCGAAGCTGAAGAGCGTGTAGCGCGACTGCTGAGTGAATCTCAGAAGAAACTCGACGAGACCCTTAAGGCTGCCCAGCTTGCGTTGGCCGAAGCAGAGCCACTCTTTGCTGAAGCCGAAAAGACAGCGGCGGCCATTTCTCACGAAGGCGAACAGCGTCGTCTCACTCTTGAGCGTGAACTGGCTGATGAAGTTGAACAGTCTCGTGCAGAGATCGCAACCTTGCGTCAGCTGCACGAACGTGATCACCGACGCATTAGCGACGAGGTGGACACCATTCGTGCCAAGGCAGAACGTGAAAGCGCCCGACTAGCTGCTGAGAATGAGGCCTACATCCGCCAGCTTCTCGAGGATTCCCAAGCGCAATTAGATGAAGCAAGCGAACGCGCTCGCGAAGTCGTTGTTGAGGCTCAGAAGAACTTCGGGATTGCTCGCCAAGAGACCATCGCAACTTTGCGTGAAGCACGTGAAACTGCCGCCCGTATTGTTCGCCGAGCTCGTGTGCGCGCAGACACTCTGTCGCAGCGCCTCGAAGAGCGCAACGCCGTTCTCTTGGCTAATGGTGAAGAGCTGGTCAGCGACTTGGCCGCCGAAACCGAGGCGGTTGAGGCTTTCAACTCTGAGCTACGCGTGATCTCGATGAGTGAGCGCACCAGCACTGAAGAGGAAGAAAGTTTCGACTTTGATTCCCTCGTGGATGACGACTTCGCAGAGATTTCCCCTGAGTCTCTCAACATGAACGACGATTCCATCTCCCCTGAGAAGTCAGGAAGCTAGGCGCCGAGATGGACATTACTCGTAACTTCCGCACCGTACGTAAGAACGGCTACGACCCTGCCGAGGTCAAGCAGATCTTCCGTGACGCAGAAGCACGCATTGAAGAACTGCTGCAGACCACCCGCTCTGGTGCAGCAACGGTAGACAAGCTCGAGCGTGAACTTGCTGACCTGCGCGATGCACTGCAGCGTTCCAACGCTAAGCCCACTTTTGCTGACCTGGGTGCTGCATTTGAGCAGACCCTGCGCGTTGCTGAAGAGCAGGCAGACAAACTTGTGGGAGATGCCGAGGCAGATGCCAAGGTTGTTCGCGACTCTGCACGTGCAACTGCTGAGCTTGTTACCCGCCAGGCTCGCACCGAAGCAGCAAAGCTCCTCACCGCGGCAGAGGCACAGATCGAAGACAAGCGCCTTGAGGTGGAGCGTCAAGTTTCTGAGCTTACCCTGCGTGCAGAGTCTCTGGCTCTGAAGGGTCAGACCCTGAAAGAAACAGCACAGCGTCGCGAGGCAGCCCTCGTTGCTGAGGCCGAGCGCGATGCGGCTGAAGTTCGTTCACGTCTCCACCAGGAAATCGAAGACGTCAAGACCGAGCTTGAAACCCTGCGCCAGATTGCCGAGCGCGAACAGCTTCGCATAGAACGCGAGATTAAGCTTGCGCTGGAAGAAGCAGAACGTGAACGTCTGACTCGTCACGAAGAAGCTGTTGCATTTGTTCAGTCCCAGACCGATGAAGCTACAGCCCTGCGTCAAGCCGCGGCTGATGAGGCAGACAGCCTCAGCGCTCAAGCTGAGGAGTTTGCTGCTCAGTCACGACGTGATGCAGATGCTCTTCTCGATGCTGCGCGTGAGTCTGCAACCAACCTGATCAGCCGTGCTCGTTCACGTGCTGAGACTTTGGCTCTTCTCTTCGATGAGCACACCGAAGAAATGTTGCAAAAGGCAGAACGTCGTCGCGAAGCTCTCGAGCGCCAGCGTGAAGCAATGCGCGAATTCTCCTTCGAACTCAAGGCTCTTGCCTCGGCCGACGCCATGGTGTCGATCGATGAGGC
>JBEBAV010000048.1:0-7151 GCA_041158725.1 Actinomycetota bacterium | reverse complement strand
TCCAGGGTTGATTGTGGCTATCGCCTATGCCACTGCCTATCGCTGGGGTCACAGTGACCAGTTCCGGGAGAAGAACTCATGAGTGACGAAAAGCAAGAACAATCCAAACTCGATGAACTCATCGAGGTCATGGCTGTGCTTCGCGCTCCCGGGGGGTGCCCCTGGGATGCTGAGCAGACTCACGAGTCGCTGATCAAGTATTTGATTGAAGAGACCTACGAGCTCATCGATGCCATTGAGTCAGGCAACCGTGAAGAAATGATCGAAGAGCTCGGTGACGTGCTCTATCAAGTCATCTTCCACGCTGACCTGGCTTCTACGACTCCCGGTGAGGAATTCGACATCCAGGATGTTGCCGCTCACATGACCGCCAAGATGGTGGGCCGTCACCCTCACGTCTTCGGCGAAAACAAGCTCGAAACCGCTGATGATGTGATGGCGGTGTGGGATGACTTGAAGAAACAAGAAAAGCCCGGTCGCACCTCCACCCTGGATGGAATACCTCAGTCCATGCCTGCCCTCGCGCTCGCCGAGAAACTCCTCGGCAAGGCAGAAAAGGTCGGTCTTGAGAAGCAGCATCTGCCTGATCCGCCCATCTGGGAAAGCGAAGACGAAGTCGGCAGCATCCTGCTGAGCATTGTTTCTTCAGCCCGCGAGCAGGGCATTGATGCTGAGAAAGCCCTGCGTGTGCGGCTGCGTGAACTGCAGGAAGACATTCGAGAGGCAGAATAGATACATGGCTCGTGACGTATCACCTCCCCGTGGCATGCGGGATTTCCTGCCTGCCGATAAGGCAAAGCGCGAACGCGCATTACGCGTTATCCGGGATGTGTACTCCAGCCACGGTTTCGAAGAAATCGAAACCCCTGTCGTTGAAGACTTTGAACGCCTGCACTCTGGCCTGGGCGGCGATAACGAGAAGTTGGCTTTCAGTGTTCTCAAGCGCGGCCTGGATAAGGAAGCTCTCGAAGCTGCAGCCAACTCTGGTGATGCCCACGACCTTGCTGACTTGGGTCTGCGTTTTGATTTGACCGTGCCCCTGGCGCGCTTCTATGCCTCACACCGTGCGGAGCTGCCAACCGTGTTCCGCGCGATTCAGATTGCACCAGTCTGGCGAGCAGAGCGCCCCCAGAAGGGTCGCTACCGCCAGTTCGTGCAGTGCGACATCGACATTATTGGCGAAGCCAGCCAGCTGGCAGAGGTGGAACTCATCACTGCCACGTCAGCGGTTCTGTCCACCTTGGGCCTGAATGGTTGCACCATCCGCATCAATGACCGCCGCATCCTGGCGGGCATCTTGGAGTTTTGCGGCTTTGCTCCTGAGCGCTTCGGCCAGGCACTGATCTCGATTGACAAGCTCGACAAAATTGGTGCTCAAGGAGTTGTGAAGGAACTGTCGGAGACAGGACCCGATGCGGCTGCAGTCCTGGGCGGACTGCTGGAGCGCATCGAGCCACACCTAGCATCCGGTGGCGTTCCGATGACAACTGCCGACATTCTTTCTGTCTTGCCAGATGGTATTGATCCAGACGCCGTGGCCGCTCTGGAAACCTTGGCACAGTCACTGACTCAACTTCCTTCAGGAGTTGAGGTTCGCTTTGACCCCACCCTGGTTCGTGGCATGGGTTACTACACCGGCACCATCTTTGAGATTGCTCACCCCGAATCTGGCTCCTCCGTCGGTGGTGGTGGCCGCTATGACGGCATGATTGGTCGCTTCTTGGGCCAAGACGTTCCTGCTGCTGGATTCTCGATTGGCTTTGAGCGCATTGTTGATCTCATCGAGGTCGACGACGCTGCGGCGTCAGACAGCGTCGTGCTGGTGCACGATGCGGTCCTGGATAGTTCCGATCTCAGCATGGGCACCCTGATTTACCTCAAGAGTGAACTCATTGCTGCAGGTAAGAGGGTGCGCCTCGAAAAGCGTGCCAAGAACCTCACTCCGGTACTGGATCGTGCCCGCGAGGCCGGATTTGGTTCTTTTGCTTTTGTTTCTGCCGAGACTACGAGTGCCAGCGACTTGGTATTCAAGGACCTCGCCTAGAATTACTCATAATTCCCTCATCTTTTTTTCACCACACACAACACATCACAAGGAGACACTGTGGCACTCATTGACGCCATTGGCGCACGCGAAATTCTCGACTCTCGCGGTAACCCCACCGTTGAAGTAGAGGTTCTGCTCGAAGATGGCGTGCTTGCCCGCGCTGCAGTTCCATCCGGTGCATCCACCGGTGCGTTCGAGGCATATGAGCTTCGTGACGAAGATAAGAACCGTTACCTCGGTAAAGGTGTTCAGAAGGCTGTCGACGCCGTTATCGACGAAATCGGCCCCGCACTCGAAGGCTTCGACGCTGCTGACCAGCGTCTCATTGACTCAGCCATGATCGAGCTTGATGGCACTGAGAACAAGAAGCGCCTCGGCGCAAACGCCATCCTCGGTGTTTCCCTTGCTGTGGCGAAGGCTGCTGCAGATTCTGCTGACCTTCCTCTGTTCCGTTACGTAGGTGGCCCTAACGCTCACACTCTTCCTGTTCCCCTGATGAACATCATCAACGGTGGTGCACACGCTGACACCGGTGTTGACATCCAGGAGTTCATGGCAGTTCCTCACGGTGCAGAGAGCTTCTCTGAGGCACTGCGTTGGGGCGTGGAGATCTACCACTCGCTCAAGTCCCTGCTGAAAAAGAACGGTATGGCTACCGGTCTCGGCGACGAGGGTGGTTTCGCTCCTGACCTGCCCAACAACCGTGGTGCACTCGAATTCATCGTGGGCGCTATCGAGCAGGCTGGCTTCACGCCTGGCAAGGACATTGCTCTTGCACTCGATGTTGCATCGTCCGAGTTCTATAAGGACGGCGCATACCACTTCGAGGGCCAGAAGCGCACCTCTGAAGAGATGACCGCGTACTACGCAGAGCTCGTTCGCGACTTCCCACTGGTTTCCATCGAGGACCCGCTGGACGAAGACGACTGGACCGGTTGGACCCACATCACTGCTGAGCTCGGCAACAAGCTTCAGCTCGTGGGTGACGACCTCTACGTCACCAACCCTGTTCGCCTGCAGAAGGGTATCGACCTCAAGGCCGGTAACTCCATCCTGGTCAAGGTTAACCAGATTGGTACCCTCACCGAGACCCTCGATGCAGTATCTCTCGCACAGCGTCACGGCATGAAGGCCATCCTCTCTCACCGTTCCGGTGAGACCGAGGACACCACCATTGCTGACCTCGCTGTTGCTACTGACTGTGGTCAGATCAAGACTGGTGCACCTGCACGGAGCGACCGTGTAGCGAAGTACAACCAGCTTCTGCGCATCGAAGAAGAACTGGGTGAAGCAGCTGTCTACGCAGGTAGCAGCGCTTTCCCTCGCTTCAACGCCTAAGGAAATAACAGCCCTTCATGGCTAAGAAAAACGTTCGCGTTCGTAAGGTTCCGGTGGCTTTAGTCACCGGAACCACGAAGGCGGGCGTCTGGCTCGGCAGCATTCGCTTGTCGGGCTTTTCTATCTTGATCATGAGCCTGACCTTGTTGGGTGTTCTGGTCTTGGCGCCTCAGCTGAAGATTCTGATTGAACAGCGTCAGGTTATTGCTGACCTGCAGGCTGAAGCAGACTTGAAGCAGTCTCAAATTTCAGACCTTGAAAAGCAGCGTGCACGCTGGGATGACCCCGCCTATGTTCGCGCTCAGGCACGTGATCGCCTCTACTACGTCATGCCCGGTGAGATCAGCTACCTCGTGATCAACGACGCGACCATCGATGACCTCAAGCGCGAGAAGGCCACAGCCTCCTTGCAGGACACCAAGTCAGACTGGGTTTCTGGTCTGCTTAAATCTTTCCTTGTTGCAGGTCTGGGCACCCCCACCCCTGAACAAGTGCAACCCACTCCCTAAGAAAGTTCCCAATGCGCCCACCATTTGAACCAGCCAGCGACGAAGACATCCGCATTGTCTCGGCGCAGCTTGGTCGACCCGCACGCGATGTCATCGGCATTCCAGCTCGCTGCGTGTGTGGCGCTCCGACAGTGGTCGCTACCGCGCCCCGACTGTCGGATGGCACGCCTTTCCCAACTTTCTATTACCTCACCCACCCTGCTGCGACTGTGGCAATGTCTGACCTGGAAGCAACCCAGGTCATGGCGGAATTCACCGAAATGTTGAATGCAGACGAGGACATGCAAAAGCAATACCTCGTCGCCCACGAGCAGTTCATTGCCGATCGTGAATCGATTGCGGTCGTCCCTGAGCTCGAGGGAATTTCTGCCGGAGGCATGCCTGTTCGCGTGAAGTGCCTTCACGCTCTCGCCGGTCACGCGCTGGCTGCCGGTCCCGGCGTGAATCCCATTGGTGACTTAGCGTTGGCACGTTCTTCGTGGTCGCCTGAGGTGTGTCAATGCATCGACTACGACGCGGCTTAGCCTCACTCTCCGTTCTTGCCATCACCGCGTTAGCGGTGCTGGCGGCTACCCCCGCGCGCGCTGATTACATTCGGGACTTTGAATATTGGCTCAGCGATTACAACTTCTATCAAGCCTGGGATGTGACCCGTGGTGATGGTGTCCTGGTATCGGTCATTGACTCCGGAATTGGCTATGCCCCAGACATCAATGCTGCCGTGGTCGGCGGCGCTGATTTCTCGGGAGTGGGTTCGCCCGATGGTCGCACGCCGGTAGGGGAGTCGCCCGAACATGGAACTCTTGTTGCCTCCGTTCTTGCAGGCCGTGGCACGGGAGGAAACAACGGAATCCTTGGCACAGCACCTGCAGCCCAGCTGCTGTCAGCATCTGTTGCTTTCGGCGATGAATCGGCGGTCTCTTCTGATGAGCAAATAGCCAACGCCATCAAATGGTCCGTGGATCAAGGTGCCAAAGTCATCAACATGTCCCTAACTCGAAACAGCCTCGAATGGCCCACAAGCTGGGATGACGCATTTATGTATGCGTTTGAGCATGATGTGGTCATCGTGGCAGCAGCCGGTAACCGCGGCACAGGAACCACCGAGGTGGGGGCCCCGGCAACAATCCCAGGTGTGCTCACCGTGGCAGGACTTGATGTCAACGGGGAAGCAAGTTACGACGCCTCTAGCCAGGGAATCACTATCGGTGTCTCAGCGCCCAGTGAAGCCTTGGTGGGTGTTGCACCTGGCGGTGCGTATATGAAGTGGTCCGGGTCCAGCGGCGCAACCCCGATTGTTGCTGGCTTAGTAGCACTCGTTCGTGCTTCCCACCCCGAGCTTGATGCCAACAACGTCATTAACCGCATCATTGCCACTGCAACCCCCGTGGACACCGTACCCAGCCCCATATACGGCTACGGCAAGATCGACGCCTACGCTGCAGTAACTGCCGATGTGCCCACTGTGAAGAAGAACCCGTTGGGGTCTTTAGCAGAATGGATCAAGCTGTACCGTCGAGGAAGTTCCACCAATTCAGCTGAGCCATGGGACACCTCAACCCCGACGCCTGCTCCGCTCCCTTTCGATGGCGGGAATATTCCGGGATTACCTACCCTGTATCAGGTGACAACGGTGGGTGTTCCGTTACTGTTTTTCGCAGGATTCGGTACGATTGTAGTTATCGGGTACATCGGAGTTACCCGAAGACTTCGTCCTGTTGTCCCGCGTGAAAGTTCCCTCCACGAAACAGACGAGACGCCCTAACCCCACTTTGTCTAGCTGGAGACGTATTACTGTGCCCAAGATTCTTATTGTCGGTGCTGGCTACGCAGGTTTCTATACCGCGTGGAAGCTCGAAAAACTTCTCCGTAAGGGAGAAGCAGAGGTCACCATTGTTGATCCACTTCCCTACATGACCTACCAGCCATTCCTGCCCGAAATCGCAGCTGGCTCGATCGAACCACGCCACGCTGTGGTTGGTCACCGTTCTCACCTCAAGCGCACCCGCATCATCTCGGGCAAGGTTGTGGGCATTGATCACAAGAAGAAGACGGCGACCATCGTTCCTAACGCTGGTGCCCAGTTCGCCGAGACTTATGACCACGTCATCTTCACTGCAGGTGCTGTTTCTCGCACCTTCCCCATTCCTGGTATTGCAGACAACGCAATCGGTCTGAAGACCATTGAAGAAGCAGTTGCCATCCGTGACCGCCTCCTCTCCAACTTCGACAAGGCAGCCCAGCTTCCTGCCGGCCCAGAGCGTGACCGTCTACTCACTGTCACCGTTGTTGGTGGTGGCTTCGCAGGTATCGAGGTTTTAGCAGAACTTCGCTCGTTGGCCTCTGACCTGATCAAGGACTATCCAGAGCTCACCTTCGATGACACTCACTTCCACCTCATTGAAGCAATGGGTCGCATCATGCCCGAGGTTTCGCTCGAGACCAGCAAGTGGGTTCTGAACAACCTCGCAGAGCGTGGTGCTCAGGTTCACCTCGACACTCAGCTCCAGTCGGCAGAGAACGGTGTAATCCAGCTCTCAACCGGTGAAAGCTTCGAATCTGACCTCATCATCTGGACTGCAGGTGTCATGGCCAACCCCATGCTTCGTGCAACCGACTTCCCCCTCGACGAGCGTGGACGTCTGCGCGTTCGTGCAGACCTGCGTGTTGAGGGCGACAACGGAGTTATCGAAGGTGCCTGGGGTGCTGGTGACGCAACCGCGTGTCCCGACCTCTCCGGTGGCGGCGTGGGTGGCTTCTGTGTTCCTAACGCACAGCACGCTGTTCGCCAGGGCAAGCTCATGGCTCGCAACATCGCAGCGGTTCTCCGCGGCGAAGGCCCAACCGATTACTTCCACAAGAACCTCGGTGCCGTTGCAGGCCTCGGCCTCAACATCGGCGTGTTCCAGTCCGGCAAGATTGCCCTCAAGGGTTACATTGCCTGGCTCGCACACCGTGGTTACCACGGTCTGGCTATGCCCTCCTTCGAGCGCAAGTTCCGCGTCGTGGGTGGCTGGTGGAACAACTTCTGGCTCGGACGTGACATCGTCTCCCTTGAAGCCCGTGAGACTCCTCGCGCAGCATTCGAAGAGTTCGCTTCTCGTCCAGCTCCTGCAGCAGCTCCAGCTAAGCCTGCTGCTAAGAAGCCTGCTTCCAAGCCAGCAGCTAAGCCTGCTGCGAAGAAGGCTCCTGCAAAGAAGCCTGCGGCTAAGAAGTAAATACTTCCCAAACGAAAGGGAGGCCGTCACGGCCTCCCT
>JBEBAV010000047.1:0-23524 GCA_041158725.1 Actinomycetota bacterium | reverse complement strand
ACTCTCAACAAAAAGTGGCAGCAGCTTATGCTGCGGGCTATATCCAGGAAGATCTAATTCCTGTTTCCGCCAAGACAGCTGAAGGTTGGACTTTGGCAACAGTGGATGAAGCTCCGCGCCCTGAGACGACTCTCGAGGGATTGGCTGCCCTGAAAACTCCGTTCCGCCCTCACGGTCGCGTGACAGCCGGCAACGCGAGTGGTCTCAATGACGGTGCCACCATTTGCTTGTTGGCAAGTGAACAGGCTGCCCAAGAATTTGGTCTAGGCATCAAAATGACCATGGTTTCCTTCGCATTTGCTGGCGTCGAGCCTGAAGTGATGGGCATCGGCCCCGTACCTGCAACTGAGAAGGCTTTGCGTAAGGCAGGTCTGAGTATTTCAGACATTGGCCTCTTCGAAGTGAATGAGGCTTTCGCAGTTCAGGTTCTGGCATTCCTTGATTACTTCGGCATTGCAGACGATGACCCCCGAGTAAATGAATATGGTGGAGCAATTGCCCTTGGCCACCCACTGGCAAGTAGCGGTGTTCGACTCATGATTCAACTTGCTCACCAGTTCGAACGCCACCCCGAAGTCCGCTATGGCATGACCACAATGTGTATCGGTTTGGGACAGGGCGGCACTGTTATTTGGGAAAACCCTCACTACACAGGAGGTAAATAATGTCTCACTACGATTCCATTGACTTCACTGATCTTCTTGCCTTGAGCAATGATGAAGTTGTCACTCACAGTTTTGTGAAAGACATCCCTTTACCCAGTGGGAAAGTTCTGGCACTTGTCACCTTGGACAACGGTCTAGATTACAAACGACCCAACACTCTTGGACCCCAAGGATTATTGGAGTTCGACCGCACACTCGTTGCTCTGAGTGACCGAGCTGCACAGGGTGAAATTCATGGTGTTGCCGTAACCGGTAAGGAATTCATTCTCGCCGCTGGAGCTGATCTCAGTCGTGTGAGCGATGTCCCCAGTAAGGCTATGGCCGTCAAGCTAGCCCAACTTGGTCACCGCGCCCTGGGGCGTCTTGGTGAGTTGGGGGTTCCTTCCTTTGTATTCATTAACGGACTTTCCTTGGGTGGCGGCCTGGAGGTTGCTCTCAACGCCGACTATCGCACCGTCGACGAGAATGTCAGTGCCATTGCTCTTCCCGAAGTATTTCTCGGATTAATTCCTGGCTGGGGTGGCGCATATCTTCTCCCCAACCTCATTGGAATTGAGAATGCACTCAAGGTCATTATTGAGAACCCGCTCAAGAACAACCGCATGCTCAATGCGTCGTCGGCATTTGATCTCGGCATCGCAGATGCGATGTTTGGTTCTGCGCGTTTCCTCGAAGAATCGATTCTGTGGGCTGATTCTGTCTTGAATGGTCACCAACCCCATCGCCCTAACCAGCCGGGCAAGGTTGAACGCTTAGCAAAGTGGAATTTGGCAGTCAACATCGCCAAAAAGAGCGTTGAAGAAAAACTGGGAACAGTCGCCAAGTCTCCCTATGTGGCATTGGAACTTCTTGAACAAGCACGCAAAGTGGACAAGCAGGCAGCTTTCGCCCGCGAGGACGAAGCAATCGCCTCGCTCATCGTCGGAGACCAATTCCAAGCTTCGATGTATGCATTTGATTTAGTTCAAAAGCGCGCAAAGAAACCTGCAGGGGCACCAGACCCCAAACTAGCTCGCCCCGTGGGCAAAGTCGGTGTCATAGGAGCTGGTTTGATGGCCCGACAGTTTGCTCTGTTGTTTGTTCGCAAACTCAAAGTTCCCGTCGTTTTGACAGACATCAATCAGGACAAACTCGACGAAGCGCTGTCATACATTCAGGCAGAAATTCAATCCATGCATCAAAAGGGTCGTATTTCTTCAGATGAGAACCAACGGCTTCAAGCCTTGGTCAGCGGAACCACTAACCCTGCAGCATTTGCCGATGCTGACTGGGTTATTGAAGCTGTCTTCGAAGAGCTCAGTGTGAAGCAAGACGTCTTTGCCAATATCGAGCAGTACATTGCTGAAGATGCGATCTTGGCCACCAATACGTCCAGCCTTTCCGTCAATGACATTGGCGCCAAACTGAACCACCCAGAACGTCTGGTTGGCTTCCACTTCTTCAACCCTGTAGCGGTCATGCCGCTTGTTGAAGTAGTCAACGCACCACAGACCAATGAAGTTGCCCTCGCGACTGCGATGGAGACTGCCAAGAAACTGGGCAAGACAGCTGTCATCACGACAGACTCCCCCGGTTTTGTTGTGAACCGACTACTTGCTCGCCTGCTTGGCGAAGCGATGCATGCCGTGGACACTGGAACCCCCTTCAAGACGGTTGATGACTCGGTTGCGCCTTTTGGGATGCCTATGGCGCCGTTCGAGTTGTTAGATCTTGTCGGTCTTAAAGTGGGTGCGCATGTACTGGATACTCACCATGCAGCCTTCCCTGACCGATTCTTCCGCAGCGACAACTTACATAAGCTCGCTGAACACGGCTCCATCATCGTTCGTGGTCGCACCGGCAAAATCACCGGTTATGACCGTGGAGCGGAAGCTATCGTCAAGGGTGGAACATCACCCATGACCGCTGATCAGATTCGCTTTCGAATTGAAGATGGTTTGGCTGACGAAATTCACCGCATGCTCGAAGAAAAGGTCGTCACCGCAGCCCAAGACATCGACCTGTGCATGATCATGGGTGCTGGATGGCCTTTCCAGATGGGTGGTGTAACACCGTTCCTCGATCGTGTTGGCGCAAGCCAGCGCGTCTTTGGTGGAACATTCCACAATCCACCCGTTGCTGGAACAACGAAGTAGGAAATACCAACCTTATTCGGCGCGAAGAGAATCCGTCACGTTTGATTCTTCAGGCAAAGGCCTGGCAACGGGAATTTTGCTCCCCAAGACCTGAGCCACTACATCTCGAGCGATGTCTTGTGCGGTGAGTCCTGCTTCAGCAAGGATTTCTTCACGTGAGGCGTGGTCTAGGAATTCATCTGGCAGTCCGAGCTCGTCAACGGCGGTATCTACACCCGCACTACGAAGATCCTGACGAATTCGTGTGCCAATACCTCCAACGCGAACACCATCTTCCAAAGTGATAACCAGGCGGTGATCGCGAGCCATGTCGATAATGCTGTGAGGAACAGGAACGACCCATCGTGGGTCGACAACTGTTGCACCAATCCCCTGCTGAGCGAGACGTGATGCAACCTCAAGACCCAGTTGAGCAAAAGCACCGATTGCGACGATAAGAACATCCTTGTGAGCTGCCTCGAGCAGGACATCCACACCATCATCACAACGACGAACAGCATCGATATCTGTTGCTACAGTGCCCTTAGGGAAGCGAATAACTGTCGGTGCATCATTTACCGCCACTGCCTCTGCAAGTTCCTCACGGAGGCGCGTAGCGTCGCGTGGAGCAGCCAGGCGGATGTGTGGGACAACCTGCAAAATTGCTAGATCCCACACACCATGGTGACTGGGGCCATCGGGACCTGTCACACCAGAGCGGTCCAGGACAAACGTGACACCTGCCTTGTGAAGTGCAACATCCATCAGCACCTGATCAAATGCGCGGTTGATAAAGGTTGCGTAGATTGCTACGACAGGATGCATCCCACCAAAGGCAAGGCCCGCAGCTGACGTGACAGCATGTTGCTCTGCAATACCGACGTCAATGATGCGTTCAGGGAAACGCTCCAGCATCTTGTGAAGGCCGGTAGGCCGAAGCATGGCAGCAGTAATCGCCACAATCTTTTCGTTGTGTTCTGCTTGTGCGACAAGCTCTTCACCAAACACATCAGTCCAGCCCACAGAGCTTGAACTACTCAGTGCTATACCGGTGGCGGGATCTATCTTGCCAACGGCGTGGAATTGATCATCCACATCTCGTCGAGCTGGTTCGTAACCCTTACCCTTTTCCGTGATCGCATGAACGATAACAGGTGCGCCATAGCTCTTCGCCTGGCGAAGCACCGCCTCCATTGCCTTCACATCATGTCCGTTGACAGGGCCTAAGTATTTGATGTCGAGGTTGGCATAGAGGTCTTGGTTGTTGGTGAAGCGGCTCAAGAAGCCATGAACACCGCCGCGAATACCGCGATAGAACGCACGGGCGTAAGGTCCCATCTTCGCAAAGAGGCGGCTACTACTGAAGTGAAGATTACGGTAGCTCTTTCGCGTGCGGACACTGTCCAAAAAGCGCGCCATGCCACCGATAGTCGGAGCGTAGCTTCGTCCGTTGTCATTGACGATAATGATGAGGTTCCGGGCATTGTCGTGACTGATGTTGTTGAGTGCCTCCCAAGTCATTCCACCTGTCAGAGCACCGTCTCCAACGACAGCAACGACATGACGATCTTTTTGGCCAGTCATTGAGTAGGCACGAGAAATTCCGTCAGCCCAGGATAGTGAACTCGATGCGTGAGAGCTCTCCACAATGTCGTGAATAGATTCTGCGCGTTGGGGGTATCCAGCGAGGCCACCTTTTTCACGCAACTTTGAAAAGTCTTGGCGACCGGTCAACAGTTTGTGAACGTAGGACTGGTGACCCGTGTCAAAGACAATCGAATCCCGAGGAGAGTCAAAGACCCGGTGAATGGCAATCGTCATTTCGACCACACCGAGGTTGGGGCCGAGGTGCCCGCCAGAGCGGGCAACCTCGCGCACCAAGAACTCACGGATCTCTCCGGAAAGCTCAATCAGTTGGTCTGTGCTGAGCTTGTCGAGGTCACGTGGACCGTGAACAGTCTCAAGTATTGCCATGGCTCGAGTCTATGTGGAAAAGAACCAGTTTGTGACGAAAGTACGTCGACTAAGCGACGAGCGAACGCAGCACGTACTGGAGAATTCCACCGTTGCGGTAGTAGTCAGCTTCACCTGGGGTGTCGATGCGTACTACTGCGTCAAACTCGATGGTCTGCTTGCCTTCAGGAGAATTCTCTGAAGGAGCTGCAGTCACACGCACAGTCTTAGGAGTTACACCCTTGTTGAGCTCTTCGACACCTGAGATTGAAACAATCTCGGTACCGTCGAGGCCAAGGGACTCCCAGCTCTGACCTGCAGGGAACTGTAAAGGAAGAACACCCATACCAATGAGGTTGGAGCGGTGAATGCGCTCAAAGCTCTCAGTGATAACAGCCTTCACGCCCAGCAGAGCGGTTCCCTTAGCAGCCCAGTCGCGTGACGAACCAGAACCATATTCCTTGCCACCAAAGATGACCAGAGGGGTTCCAGCAGCCTGGTAGTTGGCACTGGCGTCGTAGATGAAGGACTGTGGACCATCAGGCTGAGTGAAGTCACGAGTGTAACCCCCCTCCACGCCATCGAGCAGCTGGTTCTTCAGACGAATATTCGCGAAGGTTCCGCGGATCATGACTTCGTGGTTTCCACGGCGAGAGCCGTAGGAGTTGTAATCCGCACGAGCCACACCGTGCTGATCGAGGTAGACAGCCGCAGGGGTGCCAGCCTTGATGTTTCCAGCAGGAGAAATGTGGTCGGTAGTAACCGAGTCACCTAGAGTGGCCAGAACGCGAGCACCGGCAATGTCGGTAACAGGTGTGGTTTCCTTCTTCATGCCCTCGAAGTATGGAGGCTTGCGAACATAGGTGGACTTGTTGTCCCACTCGAAGGTCGCACCGGTTGGGGTGGGCAAGTTACGCCAGCGCTCATCACCGTTGAATACCGAAGAGTACTCGTGGTCGAACATGGCAGTGTCGATGGACTCGCCAATGACCTTCTCAACTTCAGCTGTCTCTGGCCAGATGTCCCTGAGGTAGACAGGGTTTCCGTCGGAACCAGTTCCAAGAGCATCCTTGTCGAAGTCGAAGTCCATCGAACCAGCAAGTGCATAGGCAATAACCAGAGGAGGGCTGGCCAAGTAGTTCATCTTCACGTCGGGGCTAATACGGCCCTCGAAGTTACGGTTACCAGAGAGAACAGCAGTCACAGCAAGGTCGTTGTGGTTGATCGCTGCAGAGATTTCATCCTTGAGCGGACCAGAGTTACCGATACAAGTCATGCAACCGTAACCAACTGGGAAGAACCCGAGCTCGTCCAGGTAAGGAGTAACGCCAGCCTTTTCGTAGTAGTCGGTAACAACCTTGGATCCAGGAGACAGGGTGGTCTTGACCCATGGCTTGGTCTTCAAACCCTTCTTCACTGCGTTGCGAGCAAGCAGACCTGCAGCAAGCATGACCGAGGGGTTAGATGTGTTTGTGCACGAGGTGATTGCAGCGATGGTGACAGCACCATTCTTCAGCTCGAACTCTTCTCCCCCATCAACACTGACCTTGACAGCGTCACCGTGGGTGTAGTTCTTGACATCTTCCGCAAACTGCTTCTGTGCCTTCGAGAGCTCTATGCGGTCCTGTGGACGCTTGGGGCCAGAGATTGAAGGAACAACTGTAGAGAGATCCAGATCCATGTATTCAGAGAAGTTGGGCTCGTTCGAGGGGTCAAACCACAGGCCCTGTGCCTTGGAGTAAGCCTCAACGAGAGCAACCTGCTCTTCTGAACGACCAGTGAGGCGCAGGTAGTCCAAGGTGACGTCGTCAACAGGGAACATTGCTGCGGTGGAACCAAACTCGGGGCTCATGTTTCCGATAGTGGCACGGTTTGCAAGTGGCACAGAGGAAACACCTGGGCCGTAGAACTCAACAAACTTGCCCACAACACCCTGCTTACGCAGCATCTCGGTGATGGTAAGAACAACGTCAGTGGCGGTCACGCCGGTGGGGATAGAACCAGAAAGCTTGAAACCGACAACCTTTGGAATGAGCATGGAGACAGGCTGTCCAAGCATTGCTGCCTCGGCTTCAATACCGCCAACGCCCCAACCAAGAACACCAAGACCGTTGACCATGGTGGTGTGTGAATCTGTACCAACGCAGGTGTCAGGGTATGCCTGAAGAACACCAGCAACTTCACGAGCCATGGTGACTCGTGCCAAGTACTCAATGTTGACCTGGTGGACGATACCGGTTCCTGGAGGGACAACCTTGAAGTCGTCGAACGCGGTCTGGCCCCAGCGGAGGAACTGATAGCGCTCACCGTTGCGCTCGTATTCGATTTCTACGTTCTTCTCAAGAGCATCTGCCGAACCGTAAAGGTCAGCAATAACCGAGTGGTCAATAACCAGCTCTGCAGGGGCAAGTGGGTTGATCTTGGTGGGATCTCCACCGAGTTCTGTAACTGCTTCACGCATTGTGGCGAGGTCTACGACACAGGGAACACCAGTAAAGTCCTGCATGATCACACGTGCAGGGGTGAACTGAATTTCGGTGTCGGGCTCTGCTGAAGGAACCCAGCTACCCAGTGCTTTAATCTGCTCTGCAGTGACGTTAGCGCCATCCTCTGTTCGCAGAAGGTTCTCAAGAAGAACCTTGAGGCTGTAGGGCAACTTGTCGTGTCCCTGAACGGAATCGAGGCGGAAGATCTCATAAGACTTTCCAGACACCTCGAGTGTGCTCTTAGCTCCAAAGCTGTTTACTGCCGACACGTGCTGCTCCTCCATTGGGCGTACTACGCAGGTCAAAATTGTGTTGCACATCAAGAAACCAAAAGTCTCTTGATATCAAGATATATCTTAGTAGGTCTTTTTGACAGCTAATTATGCGAAATCGAGCTTTTTTCTCGATACAGAGATCGAACGATCAGCCAGGTCAACGCCAAAACAGGAACATACAGAGGGAGACCAAGAATCAACTTTGCCGTTGCAAGTCCCGCCACGTTTCCTGAGAAGTACAAAGGAAGCTCAACGGCAAGGCGCAAAGCAAACATGCCCACCCACAGCGTTGTGACACCGGTATAGACACGTTTGTGGTGTCGATTTTTACGCCAGGAAGTTCCCTCGTTGCGAACTAGTCCGATGACGACTCCGATGATGGGCCACCCGACCAGGACTGAAACAAGGAAAACTGTGCCATAGACCCCGTTAGTGACCATGCCCACGACGAAATTGTCTTCAGGCTTATTCGACATCAGAGCAAGTACTGCTGAAATAACCACGCCAACAAGACCTACGAGCGCCTGAGTTGCTGCTTGACGTCGAATCAGTCGATACAACGTAAACAAGACTGAGGCCGAAACCGAGATCCACATTGCCAACCAAGGGTCAAGGGTAAAAGTGAACACAAGGACAAAAAGCAAGCCCGGGAGGATTGTTTCGACAATGCCGAGTGCGCCACCCATGGCATTCCACAGTGGGTGCTTACCGTTGCTACTCCCGCCCAATTGAGAGGCGAGGCCCGCGATCCCTTGCTTGTCGGACATCGTTAGCGCTGGGTAGGGGCAATACCGGTGGCTTGCTCAGGTACCTTCAACGGCATGAGCTCACGGGGCGGCATAGGCTGCTGTCCTCGAACAACCACGATGTCGCGGAAGAGTTCGACCAATCGGGCACCCTGTTCAGGGTTGGTGGCTGCAGGCCCGGCAATGACACCACGAAGGAACCATCGAGGTCCATCAACGCCGATGAAACGTACTTCTTGAAATGTCTGTTTTCCATCTACAAGAGCAGGAACCTTGCACAGCAGCTCAGGACCAAGTTCTGAGAGAGCGTCTGTGACAGATCCACCTTGGGTGGAAATCTGTTCAGAAAGCTGAGCTCGAACTTCGTGCCACAAGCCTTGAGAACGCGTAGAGGCAAATGCTTGCACCTGCAGCGTGGAGCCTTGGTAATCCATGGCTACAGCAACCACACGCCCTGAGCCTTCTTCGACTTCGAGACGAAGGTTGAGCCCCTCACGTGGAATGAGTTTGAGGGAACCTAGGTCAACGTAAGGGCGGACGCCACTTACCTCAGATTCATCAAACGGGCCCGTTGTTTCACGATCCGCCGGTGCGCTTTTTGCGTCAGAGATGGGTCCAGACATTAGTTCGATTCCTTACGTGCGGAGAGGCCAGTCGATCCGAATCCAGATTTGCCACGTTCACTTACCGGAAGTTTCTCAACCGGGATAAATCGTGCTTGAGTAACCGGCATCACAATCATTTGAGCAATACGATCGCCTATTGCGATGTCAAAAGGCTGTGAAGTATCGGTGTTCAATAGCGTGACTTTTATTTCACCACGGTAGCCAGCATCAACGGTTCCGGGAGAGTTCACCACGGTAATTCCGTGCTTGGATGCCAAACCTGAGCGTGGAACGACGAATGCGACAAAACCTGCGGGCAGGGCAATAGATACTCCTGTGCCCACGGTTGCACGCTCCCCGGGCAGCAGTGTCAGAGCTTCCGACGAAGATAAATCCGCACCTGCGTCACCAGGGTGTGAATAATGAGGAACGTTCTGAGCGGTAATGAGAACTTCAACTGTTTCGGCCACGTGTCGAGGTTAGTCGAAAAAGAGTGGTCGAATAGAGGTATGACGACGTTTCGTGAAGTTTTACGACCCTCATGGTGGATGTATGTAATTGCTGCATTCATGATTCCAACCACGATTTTGGTTATGGCACCCATCAACCTGACACTCGGCGTGGTGCTTTCCATCGTGATTTATTTCGCCATCGTGATACCGATGTTCGTCACTTCACCCACCATCTTGCTCACAGAAAAAGAACTCCGAGTAGGCAAAGCACACATCGACAGAAAGTTCATTGGAGCTGTGAGCGCCTATTCCGGCACTTACGCCATCGCAGCCCGTGGAACAGAACTTGATGCCCGTGCATGGATTTTCCTCCGTGGATGGATCAACCCTGTAGTTCGCGTTGACATCACAGACCCCAATGACCCGACCCCCTATTGGCTGTTCTCAAGCCGTCAGCCCGAAAAGCTTGTTGCTGCTTTGCGAGCAGGCAGGGACGAAAAACAGTAACGAGCAAACAAAAATGGCCGGGAAATCCCGGCCATTTTGCTATCTCAAGTTTAGAAAGCGCATTCCTTGCAGACAGGTCCGAGCTTTTCTTCGTGGTCAACCTGTGAGCGGTGCTTCACCAAGAAGCAACTCACGCAGGTGAATTCGTCATCCTGTGGGGGCAGGACGACAACATCGAGTTCGAGGTCAGAGAGATCTGCACCGGCTAGTTCGAAACCACCGGGGTTATCTGCATCCTCTGCATCAACCGCTCCAGAGAGTTTGTCAGGAACGCGTTCCTTGAGCGCTTCGATCGACTCAGTGTCGTCGTTGTCAGTTTTGCGAGGTGCGTCGTAGTCAGTTGCCATCTTGATGATCCAATTCGTCACGTCGCCGGCGTTGAAATGCTCCGGCGCGGACAGTTTGCCCCATCGAGCCAAGAAACACAAAAACCTGACAGGGTGTGTTGCGGTTTAGAAGTATTTACACCGGCACGCGCACACGCTACAAGGGAAGTTGAACATTCCGTGGAATTCTCTAACCAGCAGAAATTGGCCAAGGAGCACACTGTTATGCGCGAACTCAAAGTCACCGATGTCGATGGCGCGACCCTTCTGGTCACCGACGACGAAGGAAACGAATTCCGCGTCCCCGTTGACGAGACTTCACTGCGTCGCCTGCGCCACTCTCGAGCCACAGAAGATGGTCCTCGAGTCTCCCCCAAAGATATTCAGGCACATCTTCGTGCAGGTCTATCAAACGAAGAGATTTCTGCACTGACAGGGGCAACGTTAGATCTGATTCAACGTTTTGAGACCCCCGTGCTTGCAGAACGCGAATTCATCATTTCTTCAGCACTGTCTGTTCCCACACAAACCACAGTGGAAACTGAGACAGGTAACCTCAGTACTGCCTTCGGAACAGTCATTACTCAACGCCTTCACACACTTGGTGCCTCTGGAGAACGCTGGGCTACCTGGAAAGAAGAAACTGGATCTTGGGTAGTGAAATTAGAATTCACCGCAAACGCAATTGAGCATGATGCCCGCTGGTCTTTTGAGCCTCGCAAACGCACTCTCTCTCCCGTGAACAGTGATGCTTCAACTCTTTCTCAAAAGGGTGAGCTTAGTTCAGGGCTTATCCCCAAGCTTCGTGCTGTGGGTGTTGACTCGGCTGACACCATCGTCGTGGAACCAATCCAAACCACTTCGGTGCCCACTGTTACTGCAGTTACCGACGCACTTATTCCTAGTGCAGAGGAAACCAAGGAACACAGCCCCACAGCTGACCTCCTTGAGGCTCTGCGCAAGCGTCGCAACGAACGTGAATCCACTCCTGCCTGGCTCAAGGATGAGGTGAGTGCCGCAACCGAAACACAGAACACCGTTGTCGATGACACCGTCGTCGGTGGTGAAACTGTTCAGTTTGACGCAACGCTCAATTTCACTGAGCCTTTCGATATGAGCGTTTCTGAAGAAGCACCCACGGTTACCTCAGCAGAAACCAAGAACGATTCAAAGCAGGTTGGTAAGAATGGCCGCCCCACTATGCCGTCGTGGGATGACATTGTATTCGGCACTCGATCCGACGACGATCCCGCCTAAACTGCGGCATATGCTCCGAGCCTGATTGCAGATATTTCAAGTTCTTGGGGCGAGACTCCCCCATGCTGGCCAATCATGTTTCGGCCCTTTAACGTCAGATCACGCTCGTCATAGAACACGATGTCTTTCTTAGCCAAGATGAAGATATCTCCAAGTCGTGGACTGCTTTCTGGAGAAACTTCTTCATAGAGCCCGGAAGCGATGACTTCTTCTTTGCTGAGCACCCAGGCAAGTTCGGACCAATCGTGTTGCCACGACTCCAGCGATGATTTCTTTTCTTCAGAAGATACGTAGTCAGAGAAATACAACTGGAGGCACCGTGGTTCTCCACCAACCTCTGCAATGTGTTCCATGTGTTCAGGATCTAAGCCATAGAGATAATGACGCTGAGCAGGAACATCAATAACACCGTGGTCTGCTGTAACCAAAACCCCTGAGCCTCCTGGAAGGTTCTCGACCAAAGCCCTGAGAGCACTATCGAGAGTTTCCAGCGCTGCAGCCCACTCTGAGCTTTCGACCCCTTTGTTGTGAGCAATTTCATCAAGCTCAGAGACATACAACAGAACTAGGTGGCTCCCTGGTTTCTTCGAAATCTCAATGGCAGCGTGCACGCGTTCTTCAATGGATTTCGCACTCACTTGCTCTGCACCAGCATGAATAACGGTGGTGAGAGTGGAATCTGCAAATCGAGGGTGAGCAACCACTGAAGCGCTCACGCCGTGTTGTGTGGCGAGGGAATATAAGGGCTTCTTGAGCAACCAGGAAGCCGGGTCTGCGAGGACACCCAATCCTGTCAACGAGTTCATGAGCTGGCCGGAATCAGGATTACGTACTTTGTATCCGGTCATTCCGTGCTCACCCGGAGCGCTTCCCGTAGTGAGTGAAGCTAGAGCAGCTGCAGTTGTGCTGGGAAAAACGGTACGAATTGAATTCCCGGAATGTTGAGTCAAGAACCGCGCATGGGCTCGAGCAGAACGAAGATTATGTTCTCCAAGACCATCGACCAGCACCACAATGGAGCAGCGAACATCAGGCAGAGCCAAGGCATTGCTCTGACCTGCTATTCCCAGGCTTGCCAAGCAACTTGGCAACACGTCGGCAAGGCTCGGCTGTGCGGAATTCAGGCTAGGTAACATGAGGGACATCGACGTCAGTCTGCCATAGTTGCGCGGTTTGCCAGTTATGTTTTCGGCGTCTTATGCGTAACGAAAGATCACAGATATGGTCCCCTCCTCCTCCGCACACGACGCAGTCGAACGCATCGAAGACATCGATGTCTCGACTGAAATGCGGGACTCATTTCTGGAGTATGCCTATTCGGTGATCTACTCACGCGCTCTACCTGACGCTCGTGACGGACTCAAGCCCGTGCAGCGACGCATCTTGTTCATGATGAGCGAGATGGGTCTTCGGCCAGATAAAGGTCACGTGAAGTCAGCTCGTGTTGTGGGTGAAGTGATGGGTAAATTGCACCCCCACGGTGACGCTTCCATCTACGACGCTTTAGTGCGTTTAGCTCAAGACTTCTCACTGCGACTACCGCTGATCGACGGCCATGGAAACTTCGGTTCTCTCGACGACGGCCCTGCTGCTGCACGCTACACCGAAGCACGGCTTGCTGCTTCAGCTTTGGCAATGACTGCCAACTTGGATGAAGATGTTGTCGACTTTGTGCCCAACTACGACAACCAATTCCAGCAGCCTGATGTTCTCCCCTCGGCATATCCCAACCTGCTGGTCAACGGTGCCAGCGGTATTGCAGTGGGTATGGCCACCAACATGGCGCCGCACAACCTCATCGAGGTCATCGAAGCCTCCATTCACCTACTGCGCAACCCACAGGCTTCACTTGATGACCTGATGGCTTTCGTGCCTGGACCTGACTTGCCCTCAGGCGGTGTCATCATGGGACTTGATGGCATTCGTGAGGCGTATGAAACCGGACGTGGCAGCTTCAAAACACGTGCACGCGTAACCATAGGCAGTATTTCGCCACGCAAGATGGGCATTACCGTCACAGAACTTCCCTACTTGGTGGGGCCAGAAAAGGTCATCGACAAAATCAAGGATGGCGTTACCAGCAAGAAGCTCAACGGTATCTCCAACGTGATTGATCTGACTGATCGCCACCACGGACTGAAGCTTGTGATCGAAATCAAGACAGGTTTCGATCCCGAAGCCGTTCTTGAACAGCTTTACCGCTACACCCCGCTTGAAGACTCGTTCAGCATCAACAATGTTGCTCTGGTCAATGGTGGACCCCAGACAATGGGCCTGAGAGAGATGCTCACGGTATATGTCGATCACCGTAAGCAGGTAGTTCAGCGTCGTTCACAACACCGACTGACAAAGCGTCAGGAACGTCTCCACATGGTCGATGGTTTGCTCATCGCAATTATGGACATCGATGAGGTTATTCAACTCATACGCCAAAGTGATGACACTGAGCAGGCTCGAGCACGCCTGATGGATGTCTTTGAACTTTCTGTCGCGCAGGCCGATTACATCTTGGAATTGCGTCTACGCAGACTAACCAAGTTCTCTCGCGTCGAACTCGAAGCCGAAGCGGATGCGCTGCGGAAAGAAATTGCTGAACTAGAAACAATCTTGGCCAGTGACAAGAAACTGATTGATGTCGTCGTGAAAGAGCTTTCTGAGGTGTCCAAGACCTTAGGAACTCCTCGGAGAACTGTTCTCTCGACATCAACCGTTGCTCCTGCAACAACAGCTGCACGTGCTGCCTCGGCTCAGCCAGAAGCACTTCAGCTCGAAGACACTCCTTGTCGTGTGCTGTTATCTGCCAGTGGACGACTTGCCCGAGTAGATCTAGAAAGTGCTGGCGATGCCATCGCTCAAGGGACCCACCGTACAGCCCACGACGGCATTGTTTCTGATATCGCAACAACGCGTAGAGGTCTTCTCGGTGCTGTGACGAGCACGGGTCGCCTCGTGCACTTCTCACCCGTTTCACTGCCAGGTGTTCCGGCATCCAGCGTTTCATTAGCTGCTGCGGTGAACAGTTCTGACTACATCGAACTTGAAAACGGTGAAAAGGTTGTCGGCCTTGTTTCTCTCGGTGGCGACACAACTTATGCGTTAGGAACTGCTGAAGGTGTTGTGAAGCGTATTCAGGCAGATGCTTTCCCCGTAAAGTCCGGAAACGTCATCATTTCGATCAAGGAAACAGATTCCGTCGTCGGCATTGCCCCGGCATCTGACTCAGATGAATTGATTTTTGTTACGTCGGACGCTCAACTGCTCCACTTCGCTGCTGATGCTGTCCGCCCCCAGGGCGCTGCGGCGGGGGGCATGGCAGGCATTCGAGTCTCGGATAATTCTCGCGTTATCTACTTCACTGCAGGTCCTGAAGCAGATGCACAGGTAGTTACCATCTCAACCAGCATGAACACCCTGCTCGGAACTGACGCTGGCCGTGCCAAGATTTCCTTGCTGTCAGAATTCCCCGCCAAGGGTCGTGGCACCGGCGGTGTTCGAGCACAAACACTTCTCAAAGGTGAAGACGCACTCGCTTTAGCCTGGGTTGGCCAAGGAACTCCTCGAGCAAGTGCCCTTGATGGAATGCCTCGTGAGCTTCCTACAGAACTTTCTAAGCGCGATGCTTCTGGCACGCTCTTGGACGGGGACGTAGCCTTCGTCGGAACAGCTGTCAGCTAGGAACTAAACGTCGATACGGTCTCGGGAGAGGCCTGCTGAGCCCTCGATTATGAAGTCTCGACGAGGACCCACGTCGTTACCCATCAACAGCTCAAAGACTGTGTCAGCCATGGCTGCGTCCTCTACGCGAACACGTCGCAGGGTACGAGCAGCACGATCCATCGTCGTAGTTGCAAGCTGATCAGCGTCCATTTCACCAAGACCCTTGTATCGCTGGATAGGCTCCTGATAGCGCTTCCCTGCTTTAGCAAGAGCTGCAAGCACAGACTGCAGTTCTGCCTCTGAGTAGGTATAGATCGTCTCATTGGGCTTTGTACCTGGGTTGATGACGACAACACGGTGAAGGGGCGGAACAGCGGCAAAGACACGTCCTGCTTCAATAAGTGGACGCATATAGCGGAAGAAAAGAGTTAACAGCAACGTTCGGATATGAGCACCATCGACATCAGCATCGGACATCAAGATGACCTTGCCATAGCGAGACGAGTCAAGATCAAAGCTACGACCTGAACCAGCACCGATGACTTGAATAATCGAAGCACACTCGGTGTTGTTGAGCATGTCAGAGACGGACGCTTTTTGAACGTTGAGAATCTTGCCACGGATAGGAAGCAGGGCCTGATACTCACTGTTTCGAGCAAGCTTTGCCGTTCCCAGAGCAGAGTCACCCTCGACGATGAACAGTTCAGACTGCTCCACGTCGTTACTGCGGCAATCGACAAGCTTGGCGGGAAGACTTGATGTTTCGAGCGCGTTTTTGCGGCGTTGGGTTTCTTTGTGAGTTCGAGCAGAGATACGGCTCTTCATCTCTGAAACAATTTTCTCCAGCAGCAACGAAGATTGTGCCTTGTCATCACGTTTCGTGGACGTCAGACGAGCAGCTAATTGCTTCTGCACGACTGAGGCAACAATTGCCTTGACCGCAGGGGTTCCGAGAACTTCTTTGGTCTGACCCTCGAATTGTGGCTCTGGAACACGGACAGTAACAACTGCTGTGAGGCCAGCAAGGACATCGTCTTTTTCAACTTTGTCGTTGCCTGCTTTGAGCTTGCGAGAGTTTGCATCCACTTGGGCACGAATCACCTTGAGCAGTGCCTGTTCAAAGCCCTGCTGATGAGTGCCACCCTTGGGCGTAGAGATGATGTTGACGAAACTCTGCATCTCAGTTTCATAACCGGTGCCCCAGCGCAATGCGATATCAACACCACAGGTGCGCTCAACCTCGGTCAAAGCCATATTTCCGTCTGGACCAAGAACAGGAACGGTCTCTGAAAAGTTTCCTTCACCCGTTAGTCGCCAAATGTCTGTCACTGCAGCATCGGGAGCGAGATATTCCGCAAACTCGCTGATGCCACCTGAGAACTTAAAACTCGACTCGAGAACCTCTGGACCACGCTCATCTGAGATTTTCATCTCAAGACCAGGGACCAAAAATGCGGTCTGTCGTGCACGGGAGGCGAGGTCTTCAGTTTGGAAAGAAGCACCCGGAGTGAAGATCTGTTGGTCTGCCCAATAACGAACACGTGTTCCGGTTACACCCTTGGCAACTTTGCCTTTGACTGTCAGTGAGCTTCCATCTTCAAACGGCGTGAAGGGGTTATTCGGAGCAATCCCCTTGCTGTCATCAAAGATGCCCGGTTCGCCCCGGCGGAATGACATAGCCCATGTCTTCCCATCGCGATCAACTTCGACGTCGAGTCGTTCTGAGAGGGCGTTTACAACCGATGCACCCACACCGTGCAGACCACCAGAAGCTGCATAAGATCCCGAGCCAAACTTTCCACCTGCGTGCAGTTTGGTGAAAACTACCTCAACACCAGTTAGGCCGGTTTTGGGCTCCACATCCACTGGGATACCACGCGCCTTATCGCGCACTTCAACGCTGTTGTCTTTGTGGAGTTGAATCTCAATAGTGTTTCCAAAGCCACCTAATGCCTCGTCAACAGAGTTATCAATGATCTCCCACAGACAGTGCATGAGGCCGCGGGAATCCGTCGTACCGATGTACATACCGGGTCGCTTACGCACCGCCTCAAGACCTTCCAGAACGGAAAGATGGCGAGCTGAATACTCAGAAGAACTCACGCGACTCCTCAACAACTTCGTGGCGCTCTTGAACAGTAGTTTGTTGTGACCATAATTCGGTGGAGGCACGCGTCAGGAAGCTGATACGCGGTCAGCGAAATGCCATGTAAACCGACACCAATTCACAGCTCTTCATGGTTATATGTGCATAGGACTTCATTACGAAGAGGAGCGAGAGATGACAACAGCAATGACTGAAACAGCATCAACCGACGTAGCCTCAGAGCTCACCAGCCTTGACCGCTGTGACAGCTGCGGTGCACAAGCTTATGTTCGTGCAACCATGCCTGCTGGCGGTGTCCTCCTCTTCTGCGCACACCACGCTACCAAGCACCGTGAAAAGCTCACCGGTATGGGTGCTCAGTGGCACGACGAGACTGCAAAGCTTCACGCAGCCAACGATCGTTCAATTTAGTTCAACAAACTTAACGAAGAGAGCCCGGTGCACTGCACCGGGCTCTCTTGTAGGTTTTCTCGATTTATTCGAGGTAGTCGCGCAGAGACTGCGAACGTGAAGGGTGACGAAGCTTCGCCATTGTCTTGGACTCGATCTGGCGGATACGCTCACGAGTTACACCGAAGGTGTCACCGATCTGGTCCAACGTCTTAGGGATACCATCGCCAAGACCAAAGCGCATGCGAATCACACCAGCTTCACGCTCAGAGAGAGAATCGAGAAGTGACTCGAGCTGCTTTTGCAACATGGTGAAACCAACTGCATCAGCGGGAACAACAGCCTCTGTGTCTTCGATGAGGTCACCAAATTCACTGTCTCCGTCTTCACCCAATGGAGTGTGGAGAGAGATGGGCTCACGACCATACTTCTGAACTTCGACAACCTTCTCAGGGGTCATATCTAGTTCACGGGAGAGCTCTTCAGGAGTTGGTTCGCGACCAAGATCCTGGAGCATCTGACGCTGAACACGGGCAAGCTTGTTGATGACTTCAACCATGTGAACAGGGATACGAATGGTCCGTGCCTGATCAGCCATTGCACGTGTGATGGCCTGACGGATCCACCAGGTTGCGTAGGTAGAAAACTTGAAACCCTTGGTGTAGTCGAACTTCTCAACCGCACGGATCAGACCGAGGTTACCTTCCTGGATGAGGTCCAGGAACTGCATTCCACGTCCGGTGTAACGCTTAGCGAGAGAAACTACAAGACGAAGGTTTGCACCCAGTAGGTGGCTCTTGGCACGCTGACCGTCACGGGCGACCCAACGAAGTTCACGCTCGAGTTGCTTAGGGATGTTCTTCTTCGTAGCGAGCTTGTCTTCAGCGAACAAACCAGCTTCGATACGCAGAGCAAGTTCAACTTCTTCAACAGCGTTGAGGAGGGGAACCTTACCGATTTGCTTGAGGTAGTCCTTGACAGGGTCTGCAGTTGCACCAGTGATTGCTGTTGAATAAACAGGGATGTCGTCGTCATCATCTGCCATGGAGAGCACTATTGCTCCAGTTGGCAGAGGCTCTTCAGACACAGCTGGACGTGCGGGCTTGTCTTCGTCTTCCTCAAGAACATCTTCGTCGGCAATTTCGATAACAACAGCTTCAATTGCGACGTCTGCTACGAGGTCTTCCTCGTCGACTTCTTCTTCATCAACGTCGGGATCAGCAACCTTGGCCTTGCCACGTCCACGCTTAGGAGCAATTTCTGCAGGAGCAACTTCTTCGGTGAGAAGTGCATTAGCCATCTTTTCAAGTTCGGCCTTGGTGGGCTTCTTTGCCTTAGCAGCTGGCTTCTCTTCAACTACTGGCTTTGCTGCAGGCTTAGCAGGGGCTTTTGAAGGAGCCTTTGCGGCGACCTTGGGCTCTGCCTTAGCGGCGACCTTGGGCTCTGCCTTGGCAGCGGTCTTTGCAGCGGCCTTTGCGGGTGCCTTTGGTGCTGACTGAGCGGCAGGCTTTTCCGAAGCCTTGACAGCAGGTGCCTTGGCGGGTGTTTTTGCTGCAGTTGCTTTTACTGCAGGTGCCTTAGCAGCAGCCTTGGGTTCAGTCTTGACAGCGGCCTTCGCAGCTGGCTTTGTAGGAGCTTTAGCCACGGGCTTCTCTGAAGCCTTAGCAGCTGGAGCCTTTGCAGCGGCTTTTGGAGCTGCGGTTTTTGCAGGAGCCTTGGCGGCTGGTTTTGAAGCTGGAGTGGTCTTCGGAGAAGAAGATTTCGCGGCAGGAGCCTTCACAGAGGGAGTACTTTCCGGAGCTGGCTCAGCAGCAGAGGGCTTGGACTTTCCACCAAAAAACGCGGCAAGGCGCCCTTTGGGCTTGGATGGTGCGTTCTCTGTTGCCATGAGCAGATTTCTCCTGTTCGGGGGCATAACTAGGACCCTTGTCAAGTCCCTGAAAGGGAACAGACTGGGTCCGGTTTCTATTATCGCACGTCGCCAGGCTCTTCCGTACCACGACGGTACGCAAGAAACTCTTCAAGTTCAGCAGCAATTTCATCAGCTGTGGGGAGTTCACCTTCGACATCTGTAAGGGGGGAACGAACAGCGTTGTCCTTCATGTAAGAGTCGTAGCGTTCTTCGAGAGTGTGGACGAGCTTGTTGAGTTCTTCATTGGACTCAACCTGTTCGTCAATCTTGGTGATGAATTCTCGCCCCTCTTCACGAAGTCGATCTGTGGGGAATATCAAGCCTGTTGCTGAACTAATGCTTTCTAGTGCAACTAGTGATGCCTGAGGCAATTCAGTGTCTGCAAGGTAATGCGGCACCAGAAGAACAAAACCAGCCACTTCATGATCAATCTCTTGAAGGCGGTATTCCACCAAATGCATGGCATTTGCGGGGACTTGGGTGTGTGGACGCCACACAGAGAACTGTTCGATGAGGTCTGCACGATTCCCGCTCACGGTTGTTCCAATTGGGCGAGTGTGAGGAACAGGCATGGGGATGGAGTGCACCCATGTAGTCGTTGCCACGTCGAAACGTTCAACGAAGTTCAATACTTCGCGACTGAAAGCTTCCCATTTGAAATCGGGCTCGTAGCCGGTCAAGAGGATGAAAGGTCGTGAGATTTCATCCCGAACGAGGTGGAATGCCAACATGGGTGGCTCGAAACCGGTGAGGTGGTCCTGGTCAAAGTAAATGATGGGTCGGCGAGCGCGGTAATCCAACAACGAATCCGCATCAAAAATGGCGATGATCTGGGAGTCCATCGTGTCGACGATGTAGTCCGTAAATCCGGTTACCGCAGAACCTGAATCTGCAAACCCGGTCAACCCAGCCACGAGTGGTAATCCTCGGGGTACTTCAGCCGCATCCATCACGAAGTGGAGCAAGCTCTCGCGTTCTGGCATGGCTTCAGTCTACGTTTGGTTTTCTCACCAGTTGTACGCGTGGGAGAAGGCTGTGAACTGTGGCGGCGACCTAGGGTGATTTCGTGAGTATTCCTAAGCTTTCTCTTGTCCCCCGCCCCAGCGCCAAATCTGTAGTTGTCGTCGGTGCCGTCTCTGAAAAGAAGGGGGCGCGTTTTCTCTCTTCTCGCGATTGCAGCAAACTGCAAAAACTCGCAGCATCTCTTGACATCACAGGTACTCAAGACTCGTTCACTACAGTTGTCGATCCTGAAAACCCAAACACCGTGATTGCTGTTGTGGGTTTGGGTACTGAACCACTGACTGCCAACTCCTTCCGTTACGCAGGTGCAGTTGCAACGCGCAAGCTGGTTGGCAAGGACATCGTTGCTTTCGATTTAGCCATCACTGACGAGCAGAGCATCAGTTCTCTAGCTGAAGGTGCTGCACTCGGCGCATACAGCTACAACGAATACAAGTCCACTCCGGAAAAGAAGAAACCGGTTCAAAGCATTGAAATTGTGGTCGCCCAAAAAACTTCTGGAGATCTGACAAAGCCCGTCGTGACCGCAGAAGCCCTGTCTCTGGTGAAGAACCTTGTCAACACTCCCCCAAATGATCTCTATCCGGTGACTTTTGTTGAGCATGTTCTTTCCACAATCAAGGGCTTGCCAATCACGTCAACAGTGTGGGATGAGAAGGCTCTCGTTAAGGATGGCTTTGGTGGCATTGTTGGGGTAGGTAAGGGCTCATCCAGACCGCCCCGCTTGGTCAAGCTTGTGTATGCGCCAAAGAAGGCGAAAAAGCACATCGCCATCGTGGGCAAAGGAATCACTTTTGACACCGGCGGACTTTCGCTGAAAACCGGCGCTGGAATGATCGGCATGAAATACGACATGACAGGTGCTGCCTCTACGCTTGCCATCATTGCCTCTGCAGCAAAGCTCAAGCTCAATGTCAACATCACTGCATGGCTGTGTCTCGCTGAAAATATGCCTTCCAGCACTGCCACCCGCCCCAATGACATTCTCACAATTCACGGTGGCAAGACTGTGGAGGTTCTCAACACCGACGCGGAGGGCCGTCTAGTTCTTGCTGATGGCCTCGTGGCCGCAAGCAAGGAATATCCCGATCTCATCATTGACATTGCGACCTTGACGGGAGCCGCAACCACTGCATTGGGCACTCGCTACACCGGTGTCATGGGTGATGCTGACGCCATTTCCCACCTCGTGGAACTCGGAAAGGCTACTGGAGAAAACTTCTGGCACATGCCCCTGCCTGAGGAACTACGTGCATATCTCAACTCAGACGTTGCGGATATTGCCAACGTCAAGCCAGGCAACACTGCTGGCGGAATGCTTGTCGGGGCCACATTCCTCAAAGATTTTGTGGGAAATACGTCAGACAAGCCTGATGCACCCCAGATTCCTTGGATTCACCTAGATATCGCTAACACTGCGAACAATGCTGGCGGGGCCTACGGCTTCACCGGTGCTGGCCCCACAGGTGTAGCGGTTAGGACTTTAATCAACCTCGCTGAGTCATACGCCACGGCGTAGTAGTCTCATAAAGGTTAACTTCACGGTAAGTAACGCAGATTTTTGCGTCTCACTGACGCACCCCCCCTCTCAAAAGGAGCAGAAACGTGGCTGAACTCAACTTTGACCTCGTCGTACTCGGCGGCGGAAGTGGCGGCTACTCAGCTGCTGTTCGCGCTAGCGAGCTCGGCATGAATGTCGCACTCATCGAAAAGAACAAGCTCGGCGGCACCTGCCTCCACGTAGGTTGTATCCCCACCAAGGCCATGCTTCACGCTGCTGAAGTTGCTGATGTTGCTCGCGAAGCCCACGAATGTGGCATTAGCGCGACTTTCAACGGTGTCGACATGGATCGTGTCAACGCTTTCCGTGAAGACATCATTGCGAAGAAGTTCAAGGGCCTCGGCGGACTGATTAAGGCTCGCGGTATCACTGTGATCGAGGGCGAAGGTCGTCTCGTCTCCCCAAACACCGTTGCAGTTGGCGCAGACACCATCGTGGGTAAAAACATCGTTCTTGCAACTGGCTCTTACTCTCGCTCACTCCCCGGTCTCGAAATCGGCGGTCGTGTTATTACGAGTGAGCACGCACTCCAGATGAACTATGTCCCCAACAAGGTCGCCATTCTTGGCGGCGGTGTTATTGGTGTTGAGTTCGCTTCTGTCTGGAAGAGCTTCGGTGCTGAAGTTGTCATCATCGAAGGCCTTCCTCACCTCGTACCCAACGAAGAAGAGAGCATCTCTAAGGCTCTTGAGCGCGCCTACCGCAAGCGTGGAATTGACTACAAGCTCGGTGTTCGCTTCCAGGGTGTAACCCAGAGTGACTCTGGTGTTGTTGTCACCCTCGAAAGCGGCGAGACCGTTGAAGCTGACCTACTTTTGGTTGCCGTGGGTCGTGGACCTGCAACTGCTGGCTGTGGCTTCGAAGAAGTTGGCATCACCATGGACCGTGGTTACGTGATCACCAACGAGCGTCTTGCCACAAACATTCCTGGTGTTTACGCAGTGGGTGACATTGTTCCTGGCCTTCAGCTTGCACACCGTGGTTACCAGCAGGGCTTCTTCGTCGCTGAAGAAATCGCAGGACTCAACCCTGTAGTTATTTCCGACATCAACATTCCTAAGGTCACCTACTGTGAGCCTGAAATCGCGTCAGTTGGTCTGACCGAAGTCAAGGCTGCTGAGCAGTACGGTGCAGACAAGATTGCTGCCTACGACTACAACCTTGCCGGTAACGGTAAGAGCGAAATCCTCGGAACCGCTGGTTCTGTCAAGGTTGTTCGCGTCGTTAACGGTCCTGTTGTTGGTGTTCACATGATTGGTTCCCGCGTAGGTGAACTGATTGGTGAAGCACAGCTTGTTGTCAATTGGGAAGCACACCCTGAAGACATTGCACCACTGCTTCACGCACACCCCACTCAGAATGAGTCATTGGGTGAAGCATTCCTGTACCTCGCTGGCAAGCCACTACACACGCTGTAGAGACCTGCAAAGCATTAGTAAGCTAATCAACGCATCAGCTAACAAGGAGATTTAGTTCATGAGCGAGTCA
>JBEBAV010000046.1:0-4489 GCA_041158725.1 Actinomycetota bacterium | reverse complement strand
TGTGGGCCTGAACCAATCAGGGGACTTTCGATTGGACCTTGGGAGTGTGAAGGATCAGGCTGTTTGATACCACCGGCAGCAAACGCTAATACGTCATCATCAAGTTCGCGTTCTTCTTCTGACATGCTCTCTATCTTTCAGTGAGTTTGTGAACTGTTTTGACTATCCGCCGGTGAAGGCCTGCCAGGGAGTTTGGTTCTTCAGCACGATTTTGCCGGTCACAATGGTTCCGCTTTGAACATCTGCTGGATCAGCTGGGCCAGAGCCTGACCACTTGAGTCCAAGAGGAGCTTGCGCATCCTGCTCGAATTCAACAAGAACTTCCTGGACGGGTCCTTCTGCAAGGAGCCCGTTGAGCAGACCATCATCACCCAGCAGGAGGGCGAGGCGCTCAACGGTGATGGGTAGTGCATCGACACTCTTCACTGTTCCAATGAGGTAACCCTCGCGCGTTACATCGACAGTGTCGGGTGATACTTCTACTCGCTGTCCTGCAGCGACATCAGCAACAGCTGCTGCGGGCAGGAACAACATGGCCACCATGGGTCCAGTGTTAGGAGCGATAGATACCAGTGGTGCACCTTCGGAGATGAGGGCATATTCTGCACTGAACTCGGAAACAACCGTGCCATCAATGGGGGCGTATACAGGAACCTCTGTGTTGTCTGGTGTGGTGATGGTGGCAATGACGTCACCAGCAGCAACTTTTTCCCCTGTTTGAATGATTTCGGAGCCAACTATTCCGGAAGCATCGGCATAGACCTGGACGTTGCCGGGAGGGTTCACAATAATGCCAATGCCGCTGGCTTTGACGGAAATCTGGCCAGCAAAAAGCCAGAGGCAACCGGCAATAGCAGCAACTAGTGCAATAACGAGACCAAAAGCAGCTGGTGTGGTGACCAGACGAAAGGGACGGTCTAGGTCGGCCTGAGGCTCTTTGACTACTGCACGTTCTCTAAACACACTTGTATTCTAAGGGGAGCATGTCCCGTGAAGTGCGTTACAGAAAGGTGTGACTCGTTGAGCACACAAGCACCCGTCGCCCCTGTTGAGTCTCTTGATGACGAACTTGCATTCACAAAGTCGTTGAAAAAGCAGCGCGTCAAGGTTCCTACTGTTTTGCAGATGGAAATCACCGAGTGTGGCGCCGCATCGCTGTCCATGATCTTGGCCCACTACGGTCGCTGGGAAACGTTGGAAAACCTTCGCGTAGTCTGTGGTGTTTCCCGCGACGGTGCAACAGCAAAAAACGTCGTTCAAGCTGCACGTAATTTTGGCCTCGAAGCTAAGGGTCTCAGCGTTACCCTCAGCGCACTTCCTAAACAACAGTTCCCTCTTATTGCGTATTGGGATTTTGCTCACTTCCTGGTTGTTGAAGGAACAGGACCTGACGGTGTTTATGTAAACGACCCTGCACGTGGTCGTGTCACGGTTCCCTGGGATATTGCAGACAAGTCGTTCACGGGCTTGGTCCTTCGGATGACCCCCACAGCGGAGTTCACCAAAGCGGGCACCATGCCGTCCAAGCCGTTGAAGTCTGTTGCTTGGCGTATTCGTGGCATGCACAAAGGTGTCTGGTACTTGGTTGCTGGTGGTTTGATTGCTGCCGTGCCTTCGCTATTGGGTCCTTTAGCCTTGCAAGCCTTCGTTGAGCAATACCTCATTAATGGACTCAAAGAGTGGGGCGGCATTGCTCTGCTGATCATGGCGCTCAGTTTGGGCTTTGGTGTTCTCCTCGGCGTGTGGCAAAGCATCGTGGCCAGGACACTGACCCAGGCCATGACTGCACGTGAAGCTCAAATCATGGTCCGGCATGCCCTGCGGCTCCCGGTCTCGTTCTATGCGCAAAGGTATCCGGCAGAAATTGCCGGGCGTATTCATCTCATTGATTCTGTGTCGCACATTGTCGCCGGAACTATCGTGCCGGCGGTGATTGGTTTCATCACCTCACTGGCCGTGGGCTTTGCGCTCTTTGCCTTCTCGTGGCAGCTGGCACTCATTGCTCTGGGAGCAGCGGCAAGTGTATTGCTGACTGTTCGTGCTGTTCAGGGTAAGCGTGTGGATCAGTCAGCCCGCATTGGCCAAGAAATGGCTTCCTTCGCAGGTGCAATGGGTTACTCCCTGCGCTCCATCGAAACCATCAAGGCAACCGGCGGAGAAAACACCGCCCAGCGCACCGTGCTTGGCCACTCGGCCAAGGTCACCGCACTGGGCAATGACCTCCAGAAGTCATCCACCATTTTGGGCCTTCTCCCCTCCCTCATCAGTGGTCTTGCTGGTGCATTGGTTATTGGTGTGGGTGGTTTGCTGGTCGAATCTGGCCAGCTCAGCCCAGGCGCCTATATCGCCGTGATGGCCCTGATCCCCATCTTCATGCGACCCATTGGTATTTGGTCCAGTGCCATTGATGTTTTGCAGCAGGCACGCACCTCTATTACTCGACTCGATGACCTTCTGAACCAACCTGAGGACAACGCGGGCGATGCCCAGCCCAACGGTGGTGGAGTTCTTGAGCTCAAGAACGTCTCTTTCCGCTATTCACCCATGGCTGCCGACAGCGTTCACGATCTTTCCTTCCGTGTTGAGCCAGGTCGTCGTATTGCTCTCGTGGGGGCTAGCGGTAGTGGCAAGTCCACTGCTGCACGTATTGCAGTGGGTCTCTTGCAGCAAACAGAAGGCGAGGTACTCCTCGACGGAGTGCCCGTCACTGACACTGCTGCTGCAGTTCGCGCAGAGTCTCTCGGTTATGTCGAACAGGACGTTGTCTTGTTTGCTGGAAGCATCCGCGACAACATCACCCTCTTTGATGACTTGATTGATGCCGCCGATGTTCGTGCAGCTGCCGAAGCGGCAGCTATTGCCGAAGAGATTGAATCGCGTGCCGGCGGATACGAAGCCACCCTCTCTGATGGTGGTCGTAACCTTTCCGGTGGTCAAAGGCAGCGTGTGGAGATTGCCCGGGTCATGCTGCGCAAGCCAGGCATTGTTGTTCTCGATGAGGCAACCAGTGCACTCGACCCCATCGTGGAAGAGCAAGTCATGAATGCCTTGCTTGCTTCAGGATGTGGCCTTCTTGTCATTGCACACCGCCTTTCCACCGTTCGCGACTGTGACGAAATTATTGTCATGAGCAAGGGTGAAGTGGTTGAACGTGGAACCCATGACGAGCTCACTGAACTCGGTGGCCACTATTCAGAATTGGTGGGTTCAGAATGACATCAACATCGTCGGCATCTAACGCCGTCCGCGCCGCTGTTGAAGGTGGACGAATTGCCTCGCACGAGCCCACAGCCAACCAGCTCATTGATGCAGTACTGACCTGTGCAGAAAGTGAACGCATCACCGTTCCACGCTCACGCATCTCACCTGCACTGCGCACCTATCCCAAGACCCCAGACCACGCTGCTCGCGCACTGGGTATTGCTGTGCGCTTGGTGGACCTTGACTCCGATAGCCAATGGTGGGTTGCGGGCCTGGAAGCCATGATTGTGAAATATCAGGGAGAGTGGTGTGCTGTTACTCCGCGCGGTAAGCGTTCAACGCTGCATCTGCCTGATGGTGGAACAATTCGCGTCGATGCCAAAGTCGCTGCAGAGGTCGAGCCCACAGCGTGGGCACTGATTCCTTCGTTGCAAGATGGCCCAGCAACCGTCAAAGACCTCATTCGTCTTGGATGGACCCACGGCTCAGGCGCTGACCTTTTTGCGCTGATTCTCATGGGTGTCATTGGAATCTTCCTCGGAATGATTGGCCCCATTATTAGTGGTCTGATCATCGGTGAGCTTGTTCCGGCAGGAGAAGCTCAAAGCATTGTTGTCCTTATGGTCATCTTGGTGTTGATGTCGGTGCTTACAACTTTCATGGCAGGTAGCCAAGGATTGGTTATCAGCAGATTGTCTGCGCGCTTCGGCATGCGCATTTCACAGGCCATTGTGGAACGCGTCTATCGCCTGCCCGCTTCCTTCCACCGCACCAACGTTCCGGGTGAACTCGGCGACCGTATTGGTGGAGCAAGCGTCTTCCAGCACACCCTTGCCTCACTGGTTCCCGCACTGATCGGTGCCGTTGGTGCACTAATTGGAAGCCTGATTGTGATCAGTGCGCTGAGCCCCACCCTCGCCCTTGGTGTTATTGCCATGGCCATTCTTGCTCTAGGAATCGGTGGAGCAATGCTTCCACGCTTGGCGAAGGATGCAGGTCGACAGACCACGGCAGGTATTGAGCTTTCGGGTCTCACCTTTTCCATGCTGATGGGTATCTCCAAGATTCGCACTGCCGGTGCGGAGGATCGAATGCTCTCGCGATGGACTTTCCGGTTTGCTCGTGTGCAGCACGCCATTCGTGAGCTGAGCCGCAGCAACCTCACTCTGGGCCTGGTTTCCAGCATGCCGGCATCATTGGTACCCATCCTTCTGGTGCTCTCACAGATGTCCAGCGCCAACCCCATGGGTATTGGTGAATTCACCGCTGCCACCTCGGCAGCAGCGGG
>JBEBAV010000045.1:0-20206 GCA_041158725.1 Actinomycetota bacterium | reverse complement strand
TCGCGTGCACAATCGCTTCGGCAATATCTTCAGCAACCAACGGTGCCTTCACATCTGCATAGAGCGCCTCCACTTTGCTGGTGTCGCCGCCTAAACGATTCAGGGCAAACTCATCCGTCTTCACCATGCCGGGAGCAATCTCAAGAACACGGATAGGCTCACCGGCTAATTCAAGGCGCAGCACACCCACCACGGCGTGAGCCGCAAACTTGGCCGCGTTGTATCCACCACCCCCCTCGTAGGGGACGAAGCCGGCCGTGGACGTCACGGTCATGATGTCGGCGTGGCTATCTGCTGCTGCCTTGCGTAGCAAGGGAAGCAGCGCACTGGTCACGCGCTGAACACCAATGACGTTGACATCAAACATGCGCTTCCAGTCCTCGGGATCGCTGTCCTCAACCGAGGAGGCACCAAAAGCGCCGCCAGCATTATTGACCAGCGCATGCACGGGACCTGAGTCAGCAAGAAAATCACGCAGTGCGTCAACATCGTCCTGATTGGTCACATCAGCGACAAAGGTACTGATGCCCGACTCTGCTTCCAGGGCAGCTAGGCGGTCAGCCCTCCGGGCGACCCCGACAACCTTCCAACCGTGCTGGGCAAACAGCCGTGCAGTGGCCTGACCAATACCGGAGCTCGCTCCAGTGATAACAACGCGACGAGTGCTCATAGAGCAAACCTACCGCGGGCTGTGGTGAGCTGGTTATCCTGCGCGGCGGCGGCGCAGCACAGCGTCGAGGTCGAGCTCCGCAGATTCTGTCTCAGCAACCACACCCATGCTTGCCAGACGTGCAGTGACGCTGTCGGCAACAGGGGCCTGAACTGGTGTTGCAGGAACAGAACGACGAAGGTTTTCACGCCCTGCACTATCCATGCTCATGCGTTCAACCAAAGCAGATTCTTGGGCGTTCTGACGCATACGGTCGGCTGCCAGTTGTGATTGCACAACAGCCTGAGCAAGCGTTCCCTCTGAGAGGTGAAGTGGGCGAGGAAGTGCTGTGGGTGTCCAGGTGCGCGTGGCAGGTGCTGCTTTGTAGAAGCCCTGATCAAAGACCTCGGAAGCAAAACGGTTGGCCTGCACGGGGGCGACCTCAGCCTGCTCGCTCGAGGAGACAACTACTTCCTGAACGACGAGAGCAATCGCGAAAGCGATGCAGGAGATTGCGAGGGTTTCCCAACTACCACCGTTGGCAAGAAGCACGATTCCAGTAACGGCACCAATGATGGTGGCCAGCAAGAATACGGCACTGGCTAGTCGGTTACGACGCGCGCGACGAGCTGCGGTGATCGCTGCCTCGTCGTAGCCAACTGCACGACCTGCTGCCTGGCGAACCTGGGCGCGAGCGGCAGCTTCTGCCTGGCGCAGGACACGCTTTTGTTCAATCACGGCGCGAGCAGATGCTTCCACGCGAATCTCCTCGGGGACGTCAGTGGTTTCGGCCAGTGCGCGGATGGTTTGTTGCATGCGCACGGCATTGCGCTCTGTCGCATCGAAGTTGCGACGGCGCAGGTATGTAGGAATCAAATACACAACCCAGAGGGCAGCAGCAATAGCGAAAACTATGCCGCCACCGAACATTCCACCACTCATGTTTCTAAGTTACGAGCAGAAGTGGTTCAGACCCTTTAAGGCGTGGGTGTGTTGTTTACCCTGTGCTGTAACTGTTACAAACCCAGTGCGTCGTAGTCAGCAGCAGGTATGAGGCTCACATCTGCTGGAACGAGACCTGACTGCCATCTGCGAAGCACTCCGGCAGGGATTTCTTCCTGAGTGAGAGCAAAAGCAAAGTGGTCTCGCCAGTCCCCGTTGATGTGAATGTAGCGACGACGAAGGCCTTCATAGCGGAAACCCAGCTTCTCCACGATGCGCAGCGAGGCAGCATTTTCGGGACGAATACAGATCTCCATCCGGTGAAGACCCAGGTTCTGCAGACAGTAATCCGTCGCAAGAGCAACCGCGGTGGGCGTCACACCCTTGCCCGCCACACGCTCTGCCACCCAATACCCCAGCTGCGCTGAAGAGAGCGAGCCATACACAATGCCTGAGACGTTGAGTTGACCAATGAGCTCGCCATCGTATTCAATCGCGAAGGGCAGACCCGAGCCGGCTTTGGCATGTGCCAAAAGATTCTTGATACCCGCCTTAGTGTCAAAGCTGACAAAGCTTTGGGGGGCAGTGGCTTCCCACTGGCGCAACCACGATCTATTGCGCATCAGCTCTTCTTCGAGCTTCTTGGCATCGCGAGGTGTGATTCCTCGGATACTCACGCGACCTTCTGTCAGGGTCGGAATGATGGCGGCCATGCTGACCAGCCTAACGAAGCCCAAAGAGGCACGCGGAAGCCAATTAGACTGGGGTCATGCCAGAAGACCTCGTCGCCGCTAAGCAGGCTTTGCGCGCCGAGATTCGTGAACGCCGCAAAAACATTCCCGCGCACGAACGAGATGCAGACACCGCAGCCATCACCGAACACCTCAAGCACTTGGTTGCTGCTCGTGGCGTGAAGAAGCTCTCCTGCTACCTGGCAACACCTACCGAGCCTGAAACACGTCCCTTCCTCACCTGGGCCTATGACAATGGCATCGAAGTTCTGCTGCCTGTGACCCGCGATGACGGTTTGCTCGACTGGGCCATCGCGAACAACACACCCGATGAAAACATCGGTTTGTATGGTTTACCTGAACCCACTGGTGAACTGTTAGGGCCCATTGCCATCAACGGTGTTGATCTGATCGTGGTGCCCGCATCTGCTGTGGATAAGCAGGGCGTGCGCATGGGCTGGGGTCGCGGTTACTTCGACAAGACCCTCGGCTCTATGGGCAAGCGTCCACCGGTCTATGCCATCGTGTTTGATTCCGAATATGTTGATTCACTGCCCCGCGAAGTACATGACCAGCCCGTCACCGGAGTGGTCACTCCTTCTGCCCTGATAACGTTCTAACTCGCACCACCAACGCACCACGGAGATCTTGTGCCCACCTATTCCTACCGCTGCACTGAATGCGACAACGCCTTCGACATCCAGCAGGCATTGAGCGATGACTCCCTCACCGAATGCCCCTCGTGCAAGGGAAAGCTGCGCAAGCTGTTCAACATGGTCGGTGTGACCTTCAACGGCTCCGGTTTCTACCGCACCGATTCGCGATCAAGCTCCGGCGGAGACTCCAAGAGCTCCAGCTCCTCCAGCTCTTCTTCGTAGCGTTTATCCCCAGTGTGGGGGCTTGTCACGCTTGAGCTGTTCGTCGTTGCTCAACGAGCGTTCAGCCCATTCTTCAGCAGTGGCCTCTTGGGGAGAATCAACAAAACTGGGGTCAATCGTGACACCTTCTGGCTGCCACTGAACACGACGGTTCTTTCGTCCGGAAGATGACTTTTCAGGCTTATCAGCCATGAGCGTTCGGTCAATCCTGTTCAGGAAGATTAATCGGTTCGGTCACTGCATCTGGCTCGACGCTTGGAGTCGGCGTGACAGATTCCTCAACCTCGGCAACAACCTCGGTGACGGTCACAGATTCTTCGATCACGTCTTCCACCACAACGTCACCATCGATCTCTTCCACGACCACCGTCTCGGTCACTTCGATAGACACAACTTCTTCGATGACCTCTTCAGCTACAACTGCCGTGGCGGCTGCTGTGGCAACCGGAATCTCGATGGGTCCGGTTTGGAAGTCGTCCTCAGTGGGTTCAACACCGATTAGTGCAGCAATACGTGTTGCCACTGCTTCAGGGTCTGCAAAAAGTTCAAAGGCGTGAATACGGATGTAGTGCCAACCAAGGCGGCGCAGCATCTCAGGACGCAAACGCAATGATTCCCGCAGGCTACCTCGAGCCAAGACAGCATCTGTCTCTACGGCAACCGCACGGCCTTGATAGGAAGCTGCCAATGCAATCTCACCAGCGTGGTTGAGGGAGACACGCAAACCTCGACGTTCTAAGCGCTTTGCCAAGTCAACCAGCATGGGCTCGGGTGATTCAGTTCCCTCGGGGCGAGTGTGAGGCTTCTCGGTTTCAGAAAGAACCTCAGCCAACGCTCGCATGCCGTCGGAGAGGCGGCTCTCATCGATATCGCCGGGACGGAAGCAGGAAACAATCTCCATTGAACGGCGAGCACGCGTCATACCAACAGCGAGCAAACGCTCACCACCAGGCAGAGCAAGTGCACCAAAGTCGGAGAGCAGACGACCGTGAGGCGTGCGACCATAGCCGATTGAGAAAATGACGCGGTCGCGGCTTTGAGCAACGGCCTGCTCGAGTGTCATGACAGCAAAGGACTCCGGACGGTCTTCGAGAATGAACTCGGCCAGATCTGCGCGACGTGCGAAAGCGGAGAGAACAGACTGCTCAACCCGGACAGCGTGCTTGGGGCTGGCCGTGATCACCATGAGGGACTCAGTGGGGCGTTCTGCCGCGTGCTCGAGCACGAGTTCAACCACGCGAGCGACTTCTGCATCGACGCTTTCGACGGCGCCGGTTGCCGAGTCAGGCATGCCGGTACCGTCAGCGATGTAGTGCAGACGCAGGCTGGAGTGACCCAGGAAAGTTCCGGCCCAAGGCAGGGAAGAAATCTTGCCGCCATAGAAGCGACGGTTGACCACATCTGCCAAGTCCTCGCCACCGGCGCGGTAACTCTGGGTCAGGGTGCGGGCAGGAAGAATTCCACTGAACTGTGCCAAAGCAGACTTGCTGTGCCATGCGTCTGCATCGGTGACCTGAGGCAGTGGGTTTTCGAATTCACCCATACCGGTTTCAAAACGTGACGGGGTCTGAGTGACGGGGTCACCGAAGACCACAACTGAGGCACCGCGGCGAATAGCTCCCGCATTCTCAGCAACGGTGGTTGCGCCCGCATCGACGAGGAAGACAGCGTCAAAGGAAACCGAATCAGGGATGAGGTGTGCCTCATAGGGTGAGCACAGCCACACTGGCGCAATCGACTTAGCTAGGCGTGGAGCCAGGGAGATGAACTCATCAGGGCTCAGCGCATCACCGCGAAGACTCTGACGCAGACGCTCGGCCTCATCAGGGAGATCAACCAGTCCGATCTTCCACAGTTCTGCCAGACGTGCTGCCAGGAGACCACCGTTAGCGGAGGCGTGGGCGTCATCGACGAGACGGAAGTCCGACTCGAGACGATCCAGGATCGAGGTGTTTGCCGCAAGCAATGCCTTGTCATTGGTCAGCATGCCTTCCAGCACTGACTGCCACCATGCCAGCTCGAGTTCGTCAGCAACCTCTTCTTCAGGCACGTGGCGAGAAGACAGGTCTGCCAGCAGAACATCAAGATCGAGGTCGCGCAAGTGAGCCAAAAGGGAGGTGCGCTCCTGCAGATTGTGCAGAACCTCAGACTCGGCAGCGAGTCCAGACACCTTGTTGGTCAATGTTGCAATGGGAAGCTTGGCAAAGGACTGTTCAGTGCCATTCAAGCTCAGGGCAACATCCAAGATAGCCAGCTGAGACATGACGTTCTCATAGTTGGCCTGCAGATCCGCCACACCTACGGGAACCTCGGGCACGGCACCGGCCACGACGTAACGCTGCCACAGCACACGCTGTTGCTGAATCTCTGTGAGCGCTTCGTGCATGTCAGCCACGTTGGCACCTGGGCGGACGTATTCGTAGGCGAGTTTCTTGAGACGACGACGGTCTCCACCGCTCATGCCACTGCCGCGACCAGATGTCGCTGTTATCAGCTCAGTGAGTGGGCGGTCATAGACCGAGGGAAGGAACTTGTCCAAAGTTTCACGAATGTCCACCAACAACTGCAGGTAGATGCCGAGCTCTTCGAGGTTTTCGAAGGGGCGCATCTTGGTGCGACTAAAGACTTCTTCAGCACGTTCGAGCAGCTTAGGCAGTTCGGTGGTGTGCAGACGCTTGGCTTGCTCGTGTGCAGCGGTAGTTTCCTCCGGGGTGGGGAAATTCGCACCATACCAAGGTGAGTCATCGGGGCCGTAACGGAATTCACCCAATGCAGCAGCCTTGATCAGGCTTACTGCTGCCTGGGGACGGGACGTAGCCAAGCCTTCGATGGCACGGCGAGGCAAACGAGCCGTGGTCGAGGGCGGGGTGGGCAGAAGACTGAGGCGAGAGAGCTCTTCGAGAGCATCTAGAACTGAAACACCGAGAACCTCATCCTTGCGGGTGAGAGCACCGCGGTAGTCCAGCAATACCTTGCGCAGACGCAGCAACGCGTCATCAACGTCCGTGACGTTGGGGCGCATGGCCTTTTCATTGCGCAAGATGGCATTGATCAGATCACGACGCAGGGTTCGTGGTGAAACGGTGAGCCCCTCAAGACCTACTTGACCGAGGCGGTGAACTACCGAGTCCAGGCTGGAGCGACGAGCACCCACAACGAGCACCCGCTTGTGAGCACCAGTGAGAACACCAATCGCGTTCACGATGGTCTGAGTTCCGCCCGTGCCGGGCAGGGTCTTCACGACGAGAGAATTGCCTGCGGCAATCTCGGCCACGATGTTTTCCTGCTCAGCATCTGCATCCAGAAGCAGAGTGTCTGTAGCAGGCGGACGTTCGTCCTGACCGACAACAGGAGCGTCCTTGTGGCTCTCAGTCAGTCGTGTGCGAGCGGTGACGTTGCCGGCGAGCGCATCCAGGATGGGGTGAGCCAAGTCCTGAACGTCAGCGACCATGGCTGCTGAGAGGTCCGAGAAGCTCGAGGCAACCAGTCGAGGCTCAACCTCAAAGTTGTTGAGGTGCTGAGTCAACCCTCGCAGTCGTTCAATTACAGGAAGTGGATTGAACATGCCATCGAGGTTGGCCAGTGCGACGAATGAGTCAGCATCGAGGGCAATTCCGAGCTGGCTTTCCAAAGCGCGTGCAAGCTGAGGGTTGAGGAATGGTTGACCACTGAGCTTGAGTTCAAAGTCTTTGCCGTAGCGACGCAACGACATGGGGCGAAGCAGGACTGGACCGCAGTATTCACGTTCTTGGAAGGTCCACTTGGCAATACCCAGAGCAAGGTAAACGGATTCAATGCTGCGCATCGAACGCATCTCGGTGCTCTTTGCGCTGATGGCTGCTGCAGCAAGGCGTGCATTGCGCAGTGCAAACTCTTCACGGATGAGGTTTGAGAGCAGGGTGGGCTTGCCAGAGATGAAGGAGGGCAGACCACCGGGGTGGATTGAGGTGAGCTCAATGCGGGTCCGTGGGGTATCTACGAACTGAATCAGGGGCGACGTGCCGCCGACTACGGCAAGTTCTTCGCGCCATTGGTTCCACACAGGTTCTGCCACGTTAATGTTGGACAGGGCGGAGCTTAGGCTTCCTGCGGTAGGTGCGAGCAGGTCAATAGCGGGTTCTGACTCGGCTGAAAGCTCGGGGAAGGGGTCGTCTTCGAGAGAGATCTGCTCGCCGATGTTCGACGGGGTCTCTTCGGGTTCTAGCGATTCGTCGCCAGACTTTCGATTACGGGGCCACACATGAAAAACACTATGGCGCGGGCAGGGATAAACCCCGTAGTGACACCTATTTTCGAGGGTTTAGTAGCTGTTAGTCAGCTGCAGCAAGCTGGCCGCAGGCACCATCAATTTCTTTCCCGCGAGTGTCACGCAACGTGGTGGGAATACCTCGCTCTTCGAGGCGTCGAACAAATTCTCGAGAGATATGTGGCTCGGATGCGGTCCAGATGGAACCTGGGGTGGGGTTGAGCGGAATGGGATTGACGTGAACCCAGCCGCGACCACGTTCGTTGAGCTTGTCTGCCAGCAGATCAGCGCGCCATGCGTGATCGTTCATGTCTTTGATCAGGGCGTATTCGATGGAGACGCGGCGGCCTGTCTTTTCGTAATAGGCATAGGCAGCATCGAGGGCCTCGTCGACTTTCCAGCGCGAGTTCACAGGGATGAGCTCATCGCGCAGTTCGTCATCGGGGGCGTGGAGTGAGAGCGCGAAGGTCAGTTGCAGGCCTTCCTCTGCCAATTTGAGGATGGCAGGTGCCAATCCCACCGATGAGACAGTGATGTGGCGGGCGGACATCCCTAGACCTTCAGGTTGTGGTGCCAGCATGGTGCGCACCGCCGTCATCAAGCGGTTGTAGTTAGCCAGGGGTTCACCCATGCCCATAAAAACGATGTTGTTGACGCGCTCTGGTTGACCTTCAGAATCTTGGTTTCCTGCATTGCGACGCTTGCCACCGAGTTCACCAGCCGCAATCACGGCGTTCGCGCGGACAACCTGGTCCACGATCTCTGCCGCAGACATGTTGCGGGTGAGACCTGCTTGACCTGTTGCACAGAACGGGCAGTTCATGCCACAGCCAGCCTGTGAGGAAACACACAACGTGATGCGGCCGGGGTAACGCATGAGCACAGACTCAACTAGGGCACCATCAAACAAGCGCCACAAGAACTTGATGGTGTCACCGTTGTCTGTGCTCAGGCGCTTGACCTCGGTCGTCAGGGGTGGCAATAACGACTCAACGAGCTCAGCGCGGCCTGCCGCAGGCAGGTCGGTCATCTTCTCTGGATCGCTGGTGTAGTGGGAGAAGTAGTGAGTGCTGATCTGCTTGGCTCGGAAGGCGGGAAGACCTAGCTCCGTGACCTTGGCTTTGCGCTCTTCAGGAGTGAGATCAGCTAAGTGGACAGGAGGCTTCGCTCCACGCTTGGGCTGTTCGAATTGGAGCGTGGGACGACCATCAGCATCGACGTTTTGCTTCCACCCTTCTGGGGTGGGGCGAACCTGTGGTCGCTCTTGCGAACGATCGGTGAGGTTACGTGCTCCACGCTTTTCGGTCATGAATCTAGTGTGTCATGAGCTATACCCCCGGGGGTATACTTTATGCAGACGTTAGGAGTCACTTTATGTGTAGAGAAGTCACTTGCCGTAAGTGCGGCAAAGCCACCTGGGCCGGTTGTGGTCAGCACGTGGACCAGGTCATGCGCGGCATCCCCAAGAACCAGCGCTGCCAGGGCCACGAAGCTGAACCCGGTTTCTTCGCCAAGCTCTTTGGCGGCAAGAAGTAGCCCACAGCCAGGAAAAAACAAAAGCCCCTCACGGGGCTTTTGTTATAGGTCACACATTCTCGTTAGGGAGTAACACACCCGTCACCCTGAGGCATCTTTCCTTCACGGGCACTTGTAATGAATGCACTAACGTCATTGAGAGCCTCAGCGTTCCAGGTCAACGCAGTTTGCCAATCAAGTTCAAGAAGATTTGAGATGAAAATGCTGTGTGTAAGCGGGTAAACCTTACATTGACGTTGCGGCGCAGTGGTCTCTGGCAACCCTTGAGCTGTAGCGCTGTAGGCAGAAACGAGGCCATCAAAGGGCCAGAAACGGGGATCGCCTGCATCGTTAGTCAGATACGCGCCACCGAGCATGAAAACAGGAATATTATCGAGCACACCGATCTGTGCCTGGTTCCACCCCTTGTCTCCCAGGATGTATTTGTAGAGCTGTTCTCGAGCCAACAGTTGGTCATTGGAGAGTTCCTCCGTGATACCTGCGATGATTCCCTCGCATCGAGGATCACCCATGCAATCAGTTGCAGGCTCTTCGCCATAGACAACCTGGAACGGGAAGGAACCCATCCATGGTGTTCCCACAGTCGTAAGGGAAACGCCCTGAACTGGACTAGACATTTGCTGAAGGATTCGTGTTGCTGAGCGGGCATATAACCCACCGTTTGAATGCCCTACCCAGTCAATCTCGGTGACACCGTATGTCTCGTTGAGGTAGTTAGCGAAGTGTGCCAGGTGCTCACCTGCATTATCAACATCAGCGTTAGAGACGATGGTCATGTATGCGGGTAGAGGGTCTGGGCAATCCCCAAATGCGCCAAAGCTGTCTGCAGCAGGTTCAACTACTTCGGTTCGCGCATTCATTGCTGGTGCTGTGAAAACCTCGAAACCGTCAGCGATAAGTTTCTCGCGCAGTCCGGTATCGGTGTTACCAGCGGAAAGACCGGATGTGCATGCTTCAGTTGTTGTTGTAAATGGGCTGACAGCATCGCCACCAGAAACGATAACAACGGCTCTTTTTCCCTCAACCGGTGCAGTAGTGCATCCCGCGAGGAGTGCGGCAGAAGAAACCACCAGGAGAAGAGAAAGAGTTTTAACTGGATTCAAAAAAGTCTTCACCCCTTGATAGTAACAGCGCAGGGGCATGCACCATGGTTCAACGTGTGGTGCCCCTGAAGAGACTCGAACTCCCAACCAACTCCTTAGGACGGAGGTGCTCTTCCATTGAGCTACAGAGGCGTGTATCCAGTCTAGGCTCTGAAGAAATCCGCGCTGGAGAATTTAGGCAGCGGGCGCCAAGTAGTCATCCCATGCAGTGTCCCGGTGATCCAGCCCCATGGCAAACCAGCTGGGGCCAGCAGGCATGCGTGGGGTGATCCTCAGGCGCCACCCCATCTCCTGCGGTGTGCGATCAGACTTAATGTTGTTGCACTTGAAGCAGCACGCCACCAGGTTCTCCCAGGATTCTGCACCACCACGAGATTTAGGGATGACGTGGTCAATGGTGTTGGCATTCTTGCCACAGTAAGCACAGTGGTGGCCGTCACGGCACAGTACTCCCCGACGAGTGAGGGGAACCCTTCGCGCATAGGGAACGCGGACATAACGCGAGAGCACGATGACGGACGGACGGTCAAACTTGGCGGTGATGGCTTCGATGGGATGATCGGCATCAGCTTTGAGCACCGTGGCTTTCTGACTCATCACGAGCATCAACGCTCGCCTAAATGAGACGATCGCGAGTGGTTCATATCCTGCGTTGAGTACCAAGGTGCGCACGGGTGGAGCCTTTCGAGTTGGGGCCTGCATGGCGTGCAGGCTGCTTGCCGAATGGTCACATTGAAGTGGTGGGGCTATGAAACAGACAAGGGCACCGTCGTTACCGACAATGCCCTAGCGAAGACGTGCGCGTAGACGCTCACCTATTCGTTCGTGAAGTTTCATGAACCCTCCGCACTTAAATGCTTGAGCTCAGAGTATTCAGCGCATGCCAATTATCGCTAGACGGCACGCCGAATCGTTACCGGGAGTTAACCCAGGAATTATGGCGGATTTAGCCGACGCGAACGAAGAGTGCGTAGCTGTGAGGATCTGCCGAGATGGAGGTAAGAACAGACGTTGCACCAATACCACCCTGAGCGGCCAGGCCGTTACCTGCGTAGATAGCGACGTGGTTTCCACGCATCATGATGTCACCAGGCTGAACCTGGTCAGGGTCACTGAAGACTGTTCCGTAACCGCCGAACTGCATGGGGCCGAGGTCAGGCACGGAGTAACCCATGTTGCGCAAGGTCTGCTCCACGAATGCGGTGCAGTCACCGGGCATACCGATCAGATTCAAAGCAGTGTTGAGCACTGCTGAGTTTGAAGCAATTCCGGAAACATCCACTGAAACGCGGGCGGAGGCCGAAGCACGTGCTGCGGAAGCAACAGTTACTGCAGCAGCCGTCGTGTAACCATCGCGGCTGGCAGAAGCGTTGGCTTCTCCAGAAACAACGAGCGCCTGTGCTTCTGCAGCGAGCTGAGCCTTGTATGCCTCAACATCAACGTGATCGCTGGAGTCGATTGCATAGGCAGGAATGGAGAAAGTTGCCATCAAGCCCAGTGCGACAGCCATGACACCGGCGCGAGCCCAGTTGCGTCCGTTGTGAGCAGGGCGAGCAGAGCGTGCAGAGCGAAGAACTGGCTTTACAGTTGCAACCTCGTGGGCAGCAGAAACCAATGCAGTACCGCGCTCACGTGCAGAAGTTGCGAAAGAGCGTGCGGACTTGCTGAGTGTTTTCTTTTCCGCGAGCTTGCGCTCACGGCGTGACGAGAATACGTCGTTACCTAATTCGGCCAAGGAAGAACCTCCGGCGCCCCAACAAGCTAGGTTGCTTACCCCGTCACGATGCGAAATTCGCTTCGTTTCACATATCGAGAGACGGGGGTTGGGACGTCTCGCTATGTGGCTTTTCAACCGTTTGGTGGCTGTAAAGCTTGACCAGACTACGCGAAAGTGTGCCAAAAGTCACATCAGCGACACGACAAAATCACAAAAAGGTAACGGGAAAATTACTACAAGCTGTGTTCTACGAAGATGTGAACCGCAACATCTAGTGGTAAATCGAGCGAACCTGAGAATCCCGTGGCAGAGACCCGGACACGGTCACCATCTCGCTTGAAGGAAATTGTGGCGCCAGGAAAAAGACCTGCAGAGGCGAATTCTGACAAGGTTTCAGGGTTGATCTGTGCAGGTTCACCAAGTCGGCGAACAACACCAGTGCTCTCCTCACCTGAAGCCTGGAGAAGATCAAGCAGGTTAGCCACACCATCCATAAATCCTTCGGCTGGTTCAATACCCAGCTCTTCCAAACCAGGAATGGGGTTGCCATAGGGAGACTCGGTGGGGTTACCCAGCATCTCCATGATGCGACGCTCGACCCTGTCGCTCATGACGTGTTCCCAGCGGCAGGCTTCGTCGTGGACGTATTCCCACTCGAGACCAATGATGTCGCTGAGCAGACGCTCCGCTAGTCGATGCTTGCGCATGACGTGAACTGCTTTAGAGCGGCCCTCCGCAGTGAGCTCGAGGTGCCGGTCATCCGAAACCAGAACAAGTCCGTCGCGCTCCATACGTGCGACAGTCTGTGACACGGTGGGGCCTGAGTGGCCCACACGTTCGGAGATGCGTGCACGCAGGGGAACAATGTTCTCTTCCTCCAGCTCGAGGATGGTGCGCAGATACATCTCGGTGGTGTCGATGAGATCCGTCATGTTCACTACTTTACTGCGGGGCTAGGGCGAATTTTGAGGGCGTGGGCAAACCCTAGAATTAGTACATGGCTGAAATCACCATCCCCCGCGAACTTCTTCCCGTTGACGGCCGTTTCGGCTGCGGACCTTCGAAGGTTCGTCCCGAGCAGGTTGCTGCTCTGGCAGGCCGCGGCGCTGAACTGCTGGGAACCAGCCACCGCCAGGCACCCATCAAGAACATGGTCGGCCGCGTGCGCACCGGCCTGGCAGAACTGTTCAACCTGCCAGATGGCTACGAGGTGCTCCTCGGCAATGGTGGCTCCACCGCATTCTGGGATGCAGCTGCTTTCTCGCTGATTGAAAAGCAGAGCCAGAACATGGTCTGTGGTGAATTCGGTGGCAAGTTCGCAGCAGCTGCGAAGACTCCCTGGCTCACTGCTCCAGATGTGATCACTGCTCCAGCCGGTTCACGCGCAGAAGCCGAGCCCACGGCCGGTATCGATGTTTATGCCTGGGCACACAACGAAACTTCAACCGGTGTGATGTCCCCGGTGAAGCGCGTGAACGGTGACGCCGGCGCACTCACTGTTGTTGATGCGACCAGCGCTGCTGGTGGAATCCAGATTGATGCTGCTGAAACTGATGTCTACTACTTCGCACCACAGAAGAACTTTGCGTCAGATGGTGGCCTGTGGTTTGCCCTGTTCTCCCCCGCTGCGATTGAACGCGTTGAGCGCATCGCTGCTTCCGACCGTTATATCCCCGAGTTCTTGAGCCTGAAGAATGCGGTTGATAACTCGCGTCTCGAGCAGACCCTCAACACCCCCGCCGTGGCAACACTGGTTCTACTCGAAGAACAAATCAACTGGATGAATACTTCCGGCGGTCTGGCGTGGGCAGATGCTCGCACCAAGGAATCCTCCAACCTGCTCTACAACTGGGCAGACCGGGTCGACTACGCCACACCTTTTGTGACCAACCCTGACCACCGCTCACAGGTTGTCGTCACGATTGACTTTGACGACGACATTGATGCTGCAGCGATTGCCAAGGTGCTGCGCGCCAACGGCATCGTAGACACAGAGCCCTACCGCAAGCTCGGACGCAACCAGCTGCGCGTGGCAACCTTCACCGCTATTGAACCCAGCGATGTTGCTGCACTGATCAGCTCAATCGAATACGTGGTCGAGCGTCTCTAACTCTCTCAAGAGTTAGTCCTCGTCGTTAGCTGCGCTGTCGTCGAGGTCATCGATATCGACTCCGTCGATATCTCCACCATGGGTGGGGGCTGAGACGAGTTCGTCCTCGAGGTCAGAGTCTTCGTCATCCTCGTCATCGAGGTCGTCTTCATCCTCGTCGTCCTCATCTTCATCGTCGCTGTCGTCAGCATCCGAATCATCAAGGTCTTCGAGTTCGTCATCGAGAACAGTGCCATCCAAGGCGCCCTCGGCGAGGTCGAGGAGACCTTCAGGAAGTTCTTCGTCAAGCTCGATACCGGCCGCAGCTGCCTGCTTCTGTGCTTCTAAGAACTCAGCGAGGCGGACAGACCAGGGCACCCACTCAGGGGCCACGAGCGCACCCTCCCCTGGAAGCAATTCAGCTTCCATTACTGTGGGCTCATCACCTTCGAGGGTGGCCAGGGACACATTCCATACCCAGTTGGGGTAGCCATCAAGATTGCAGTGGTACTGCAAAGTGGCAACACCATCGTGGTCGATGGTCTCTACCTCGAGTTCACCAATGCTTTCAGGCGTGGTGATTTCGTGCAGCGCAGCGAGAGCGAGTCTCTGGTGGGCGGCAGTAAGTTCAGGGAAAGGCTTAGACATCGAAGTCGTCTGCTACACGACGCAGCAGGGCAGCGATCTTGCTGCTGTGTGCCTTGTCAGGGTAGTTGCCGCGCTTGAGGTTGTTACCAATGCCATCAAGCAGCTTGACCAGGTCTTCCACAATGATGGCCATGTCGTCAGCTGGCTTGCGGTCGAGCTTTTCGCGACCAGCAGGAGTCTCCAGCACGCGCACAGACAGTGCCTGAGCTCCACGCTTACCTTCGGCAATACCGAACTCCAGGCGTGAACCGGGGCGAACCTTGGCACCTTCAGGCAGGGCTGAGACGTGCAGGAATACTTCCTGGCCGTCGTCGGTAGAAATAAAGCCGAAGCCCTTTTCCTCGTCGTAAAACTTCACTTTGCCGGTTGGCATTTTGTCCTCCTGCGATTGGTGCAACCCTCAGTTTACCGGGCAGTAACAGATGGCACCTATCCTTAGAGGTATGGCATCAAACGATACATACGAAGCAACACGGCTCGAACGCATTCTGGGAACCATGGTTGTGGCAATTGTGGGCGTCTCTATTCTCGCCTTCCTCGTTATTGTCACCGCGGGAATCACCCAGTTGGATCTGGCCAGTCCCTTCGGAAACTTCGTGCTGGTTCTGCCGGGCATCGGCCTGCCCATCGGCTTCGTCCTGATGATCTCACTGCTCATCATCAATATGGTTCGTCGCCGCCGCGATGCATCTGCGGGTTCTCGTTAACGCGCCTACGGGCAAGTAGGAGCCTGTGTCTTCCTCTTTAGAACTTTCTAAGCGCCTGCGTGCACTGACCGATGAGCAGCTTTCTGAGCTGGCCTCAACTCGCCTGACACACAGCACGTCCATCAAGGACTACTTTGATCTAGCTGATGCGCTGTTGTCTGCGGACTCCATCCTCAGCGCTGTGCGCAGACTCCCCCTCAAACAGTTGTTGCAGCTGCGCGAACTGGCCAGCTCAGGCTCTGTGAAAGCGGACACAGAGCTTGCAGGCGTCATTGAACATTCTCTACTTGGCCCTGAAGGAGAGGCTCTTGCCCTCTATCCCGAGGTCAGTGCCGTCGTGCTTTCCTCGACTGAGCATCTCTCCCCTGCAGCTCACGCCCCCTCGGCACACGACGATCAGGGTTCTGAACTCAGAGATGTAGCTGCACTCGAAACGGCCCTCTCGGTCATTACCTCTCTCGATGAACTTGCTCGCTCAATCGAGTCTCACCACGTGAAAGAACTTGCACGCGGTGGCCTGAGCGCTCAGGATTCGCACCGCTTAGCTCCGCTGATGCCCAGTGCTGAGATCACCCCCACCGCACTCTTGGCCCTGGGGAAGCTTTCTGGCGTGCTGGCCAAAAACGGCGGCTGGTGGATGGCTAGCGACAAGCTCGAAGACTGGCTTCACCTTCCCCTTGCTGAGCGCTGGCTTGCGGTAACGCGCGCCTGGTCGCAGAACCTCGGTCATGATCTGCACTGGATTCTCAGTTCCGAATCAAACTGGGGTTCCGAGCTTCACAGCTGGATCGACGTTCAGTATCCACTAGGCCACGACTGGCTTGATGCCTCTCTCGCCGATCGCCTCAGCGATGCCGAGTTACTCGGCCTGTCTTCCGCTGGCATTGTCACATCCACAGGACGTGCTGTGTTGGCGGGGGATTGGAAGGCCGTAACTTCCGCCATCAACGCCGTCGTGCCTCCCTTTGCAGAGCACGTGTTTGTGCAGCATGACTTCACCGTTGTTGCTCCAGGCCCGCTCAAGCCCGCCGATGACGTCTTCATGAGGCAGCTGTGTGTGGTGGAGTCTCGTGGCTTGGCCACCACCTTCCGCATTACTACTCAAGGAACCAACCACCTGCTCGCCCAGGGAACCTCTGCTGCCCAAATTCTGGAGCACCTCACTTCTCTGGCAGCTAACGATATTCCTCAAGCCGTCAGCTACTTCATCACGGATTTGGGTGAACGTTTCGGAACTATCCGGGTGCGCGATGTCAATGGAACAACTGTTGTCAAGGCAAGTGATCTCCTTGTCTTGCGAACCATTGCCGCTGACCACTCCCTCAATGCACTCGGTCTACGACCCGTCTCAGAAGGTTCTTTGCAGACCGCCATCTCTGCCGGCATCGTGCTTAATGCTCTACTCGACGCGAAATACCCTGCTCTTCTCGAAGACGCTGCAGGCAAGATTGTTGCAGCCCCTATTCACCGTCGAACCGTGGAGATTCAACCCGAACCAGTCAGCCCTCACGTTGCTCTGGTTCAACGGCTGCGTGGCAGTCGTGAAGCGGCAACGACAGATGATGCCACGTGGATTGCTCGTCAGCTTGATGTTGCCGTTCGCGAGAAGAGCATTCTGGTGGTGACCGTGTCAATGCCCGACGGCGAGCGCGAATTCACGATTGAGCCCAAGGGCTTCTCGAATGGTCGACTGCGCTGCCTGGATCGCACCACCGAGGTGGAGAGAACACTTCCCGCTTCCCACATCACCGCTGTTCGACCTGTCTAGCTCTGTCCTGAACTCCCTCTCAATCGGAGTAACGTAGAGAGATGCCCGATGGACCGTTGATCGTTCAAAGCGATCGCTCAGTATTGCTCGAGGTAGCACACCCGCAAGCCGCGGATGCTCGTCACGACCTTGCTGTCTTCGCCGAGCTCGAACGCGCTCCTGAACACATTCACACCTATCGCATCACTCGGCTAGGCCTCTGGAATGCTCGAGCTGCGGGTCACACTGCAGAGGAAATCCTCGGCACTCTCGAGAAGTATTCGAAGTATGCGGTTCCGGCAAGTGTGACCATCGACATTGCTGAGACTGTTAACCGTTATGGTCGCCTCACAATTGAACGCGATGCCGAAGGAACCCTCATACTTCAGGGCACAGATGCAGCAGTGCTGTCTGAAGTTTCCCGCTCCAAGAAGGTCACGACCCTTCTCGTTGGCAAGCGGGAGGATGGCAGCTACGAAGTAGCAGCCTGGGCACGTGGACAGCTCAAGCAGGAGCTGCTGAAGCTCGGCTGGCCCGCCGAGGACAATGCCGGCTATAAGCCCGGTGCTCACCACGATATTGACCTTGCCACTGACGGCTGGGCACTGCGTCACTACCAAGAGAAGGCTGTGTCTAACTTCCTCGAGGGCGGTTCAGGTGTGGTGGTTTTGCCCTGTGGCGCCGGTAAGACACTCGTGGGCGCTGGTGCCATGGCCGCGACCAAGACCGACACCCTGATTTTGGTAACCAACACTGTCTCGGCTCGTCAGTGGCGTGATGAACTTCTCAAGCGCACCTCATTGACCCCTGACGAAATCGGTGAGTATTCGGGGGCAACGAAAGAGATCAAGCCGGTCACCATTGCGACCTATCAGATCTTGACCGCTAAGCGTGGGGGCGAATTCGCTCACTTGGCTTTGCTGGATGCACTGGACTGGGGTCTTGTCATTTATGACGAGGTTCACCTCCTGCCTGCACCCGTGTTCAAGCTGACGGCGGAGCTGCAAGCTCGACGCCGTCTGGGCTTGACCGCCACACTGGTGCGCGAGGATGGCCGCGAGTCTGACGTGTTCAGCCTGATTGGGCCCAAGCGTTTTGATGCTCCCTGGAAAGAGATTGAGCAAGAAGGCTTCATCTCCCCTGCCGAATGCAAAGAGATACGCATTGACCTCGACCCTGAAGAGCGACTGATTTATGCCGCAGCTAGTGATGCCGAGCGTTACCGCCTGGCAGCTACCTCCCCCGTGAAGATCAAGATTGCCAAGAAACTCATCGCTGCCCACCCGGGTGAGCGCGTGCTCGTGATTGGTCAATATCTGGATCAGCTGGCAGAACTCGGTGACGCCTTGGGTGTTCCCGAGATTACGGGTGCCACTCCAGTGGATGAACGCGAGCGACTGTTCAATGCTTTCCGTGACGGAAGCGAGCCGGTGCTGGTTGTAAGCAAGGTGGCAAACTTCTCCGTTGACCTGCCCGAGGCCAGTGTGGCCATCCAGGTTTCGGGCGCGTTTGGCTCCCGCCAGGAAGAAGCTCAGCGTCTGGGTCGATTGCTGCGCCCTAAGAAGAGTGGTTTCACCGCGACGTTCTACACCCTGGTTGCTCGCGACACCGTGGATCAGGACTTCGCTTTGAACCGTCAGCGCTTCCTTGCTGAGCAGGGTTACTCTTACGAAATCGTTGACGGTCACACCGTCTAGTTTTTCTTTTCTGCCAATTTCCCGCTGAAGCACTGGGAGTACGCCTGTGTTCAGCGTGCGCACAGACTGCTGTCTAAAAACTCTCAGGTTACATTCAGGAAACAGTCAGATACTAGTAACATGGAAAACCCACGAATCCTCATAGTTGATGACGAACCCAACATTCGAGACCTCCTGACCACAAGTCTTCGGTTCTCCGGGTTCAACGTTCAGGCTGTTGGCAACGGCGCAGCCGCAATCTCGGCAGTACTTGCTGAAGAGCCCGACCTGATCGTGCTCGATGTGATGCTTCCAGACATGAACGGCTTCTCCGTGACCAAGCGTCTGCGCTCGGCCGGCTACACCGCCCCCATTCTCTTCCTCACCGCCAAGGACGACACCCAGGACAAGATCATGGGTCTGACCGTCGGTGGCGATGACTACGTGACCAAGCCTTTCAGCCTCGACGAAATCGTCGCTCGTATCAAGGCAATCCTCCGCCGCACCATGCAGGCAGATGAAGAAGCCCTGATTCGTGCCGGTGAAATTTCGATGGACCAAGACACCCACGAAGTGGTTGTCAACGACTCGGTCGTGGATCTGAGCCCCACCGAATTCAAGCTGCTGCGTTACCTCATGCTGAACCCCAACCGCGTGCTCAGCAAGGCGCAGATCCTGGACCACGTCTGGGAGTACGACTTCAACGGCGACGCCGGAATTGTGGAGTCTTATGTCTCCTACCTCCGACGCAAGCTGGACGCCGTCTCCACCGAACCACTCATCACCACCAAGCGTGGTTTCGGTTACATGCTCAAGGTTGCCAAGGCTTCCTAAGCACACACTCCTCCAATGCCGCAAAGGGCGAGACCGGTTGGTCTCGCCCTTTCAGCATTTCCCCACCTATAACCTGCTTAGATTGCTACTGATGCCTTTCAATTTCAACGAACGATGGAACGCCATCTCCTTGCGCACCAAGGTGACTGGCGTCACTGTGTTGTTGCTGACGATTGGCTTGCTCGTTTCCGGCATTGGAACCATGGCCATGCTCAAGCCGGCGCTCATTGGTCAGCTGGATACTCAACTGCAATCTGTTCAGCAGGACCTCAATAGCGTCCTGCAACTGAGCAAGACCGGCACACCTGCCCAAAGTGCCCCCACCGACTACTACTACGCGGTCTATAGCGCAAGCGGTGTTCTGCTGGAACAGAACTGGACTGACAAGGCAGAGGCAACCCGCCCCCTTTTAGCCAATGGCATCACCGTGGGCCAGGCGACCACTCTCGACGGAGCAATCTTCCCCGTTAAGTCCACCAATGGTCGCACCCTCTTCCACGCCATCGCTGTTCCTGTCACTTTCGATGATGCGACCGGAACACTGGGCACGGTCGTTGTTGCGCTTTCCACCGCTGGCGTAGACAAGCTGATGACCACCTACCTCAGCATCTTCCTAGGTCTTGGTATTGCCATCGTGATCGTGGGAGCATTGCTCACCAGATTCCTCGTGACCACCACGTTCGCGCCGCTGCGCGAGGTGGAA
>JBEBAV010000044.1:0-16658 GCA_041158725.1 Actinomycetota bacterium | reverse complement strand
ACGGTGACCGTTGCTGTGAAGACACGTGCATGATCTGGACCGTCAGCTTCTACCGAATACACCGGAACCGCGGCCCCCAGCTTGGCTACAGCTTCTTGGAGACTTGTTTTAGGGTCCATCGCAGCACCAAAACGTTCTGGGTTCTCCAGCAGTGGCTCAATCAGACGCAGAACTAGTGTGTTAGCTGCTTCGGGTCCTGCCGTGAGATAGGTCGCGCCAAAGAGTGCCTCAACGGTGTCCGCCAGAATGGAATCTTTATTGCGACCCCCGGTGAGTTCTTCACCTTTTCCTAGACGAATGTATTGACCGAGCTCAATAGAGCGGGCTACTTCTGCCAAGGCAATCGTGGAGACCAACGATGCTCGACGCTTAGCTAGGTCACCCTCATCGAGATCAGGGTTGTTGCTGTAGAGCATGACGGTCACCGCTTGACCCAGCACGGAATCGCCTAAAAATTCCAGACGCTCATTGTGTGCAATTCCGCCATTTTCATAGGCATAGGAGCGGTGCGTCAAAGCAAGCTGGTAGAGCTCACCCTCAAGGGGTATGCCAAGAGAACTCGAGAGACTCGAGATATCGGTCTGATGACCAGAAGCAGGAGAGCTCATGCTCACTCGCCTAAAGGGTGTGACTAAACGTCAGCTACCTTGCGGCCCTTGTACTCCATGAAGAGTGGGGTGCCGGCAGAGTCTTCAACAACCTTTGCGCGGTGAGGAAGGCTGTAGGAAACCTTGCCGTTAGCGTCAACAGACTTGACGAGGGTGGCAGCTTCTGCCTTCCACTGGGCACGGCGCATGCGAGTGCTAGCTCGCGACATTTTGCGCTTGGGAACAGCCATGGCTATCTCTTCTCTTCTTACTTACTTCTTTTTACCGGTGCTTGTGTCACCGTTGTCTGTGGAAGCCGCCAGCTGGCTGAGCGCAGCCCATCTCGGGTCAATCGTCTCATTCAGCGTGGAATCCAGTGGTTCAGCCAAACGCTCGCCAGTCTCAGGATCGAGACCAGCACAATCTGGACGGCATACCGGCTGGAACGGAAGTGCGAGCACAACCGCTTCCCTGACTAGAGGTTCAAGATCCACGTGGTCGTCGTGAACCTCATAATCAAAAGCTTCGTCAACAGAATACGCGAAAAGTTCCTGAAATTCGACTTCGAGGTCCTGCTCGATGGGGTCGAGGCATCTTCCGCACTCGCCGAAGGCAGTAGTTTCTACTTCAGCGGTGACCAAAATTCCGTCTCCGAGGGACTCTAACCGTAGGTCGAGGTGAATGTTTTCACCGGCAGGAACGGCAATAATTCCCTCGCCCATCTTCTCGGGCGCAGTGATATCTAGCTCACGCTCTCGGTGCTCACCTGGACGGTGCATGAGGTCAAAGACCTCAATGGTGAAGGGGGTTTTGACGAATTTGCTCACGAGTCCAGTCTAGGCGGATAGTTTCGACGAGAGCTTCTGAGTTAACTTCTTACCCCAGCGCTGCATGGGTCGCTCCACCAGAATCTTTGCCAGGAGGGTGAGGAATATCGACACGATGGTGACACAGGTGGCTTGAACAAGGAAGAAGTAAACCCACTTGCTTGCAGGGAAGACCCCGGAAGGAGTTCCCAGCACAATGTTTGCCCACTGGATCAAGGGCTGGTGGAACACATACACACCAAATGAATAGGCACCCATAAAGGTCATCACTTTGGCCTTACGTGTTCCTGGCGTGATTTCAAATTTGGTTAGTTCCAAAATGAGCAACGCAAAAATGGGGGCAGCGAAATAGGTAATGGCATAGCGATAGGAATTCCAGTGCCACGCGTCTTCGATGAAAAACAGTGACACTACCAGCGCAATCGCAATCACCAACAGCCACCAGTTACGGAACCGGGCAAGTTGTGTCAGATATTTTCTCAGAAGCAGACCTAGCCCGAAGCCGAGGAAGGCACGACCCAAGGCTTCATAGCCACGGATGGGGCCACTGCTGTCAATGAAGGACGTATCTGTGGTGAGTCCATACCAGAGCATGACGTAACCCACTGCAATGGCAGCGATGATTCCCAACCCCCACTTGACTGCGGTGAGTGGGGCATAGATTACGTTTGCAATCCACTCGGCAGACAGTGACCAGAGCGGAACGTTGATTGCCGTTGCAGCAACCACAAACACCTGAAGCAGCAAGAAGGCGGCGATCAAGATGTGGGCACGCTCGTCAGCGGGCAACCCTACGGTGCTGCCATACGGAGCCCAGAACTGATCTTGGGAAACCAGAAAGTTTCGCTCCCAATTGATGGCGATCAATGCCACTATCAGCGAGGTGACTGCCAGAGGCCAGAAACGGAACACTCGCTTGAGAATGAAAACTCCGGATGCACGTCCGAGCTGCTTGCCACTGTGGGGCATGCTCGGCCACAACACGAAACCGCTCAGAACAAAGAAAAAGTCCACAAAGAGGTAAAAGGAAGCCAGCTGCTGGAAATCTTGCGAAGCGCTCACCGTGACGTGAAATGCGAGAACACCCAAAGCAGCAACGCCTCGCATCCCATCTAGCAGTAAGAAGCGATGTTCGACAGGGGTGGTCACGACGATGTGTCCTCTCAGGAGGGAGTGAGCGGTCGAACCAGAATGCCACATAAACTAGTCAGGTAACACTCGCGGGAGTGGTGAAATTGGTATACACGCCAGATTTAGGTTCTGGTGCCGAGAGGCGTGAGGGTTCAAGTCCCTTCTCCCGTACAAATAGTTCTCTGACAAACCTTGAGAAAGAGCACATATGTTGCATGCCGCCGCACTCGACGGGCAGATGACTGACCTCTTTACTCATGCCGGAGTTGCGGTGTTCTACCTGGTGGTGTGGGGCTTGGTCTTCGCCGGAACTGGTTTGTTTGTGGGTGCGTTCATCCCCTTCATTACGGGTGACTCGTTACTCTTTGCCTCAGGCCTCGTAACCGCGGCGACACCTGCGCTCAGCATCTGGATTTTGGCACTGGGTGTCGGCATTGCTGCCTTCATTGGCGACCAGGTTGGCTTCATTTTGGGTCGCCATCTAGGTCGCCCCTATCTTGACCGCAAGAGCGGTCCCCGCATGAAGAAGATCATTGACCGCGTGGAGAAGTTCTACAACTCCTACGGCTGGTGGTCTGTTGTCATTGCTCGTTTCATTCCCTGGGCTCGCGTATTTGTCCCCTGGGTTGCAGGCATTGGAAAGATGAACTATTTCAAGTTCCTCACCAGCAACTTTGTTGGCGCACTGGCCTGGGGTGTCGGTCTGACTCTTGTCGGCTACTACGCAGCGAGTATTCCAGGTGTCAAAGCGGCCGCCTATGTCATTGCCGGATTCTTCATTACCGCTTCCATTATTTTCAGTATTCGTACCTGGATTCTGGAGCGCCGCGACCGAAAGAACGCAGCCCAGGAAAGCTGAGAATATGCGGAGAGTGCGCTGGATTTTGACCAGTACGCTTGTGGGTGAAGCAAAATAGTTTTGTACCCAGCGGCCCCTTCACTGAAAGAGACCACATGCACACCTCGTTGATTCCTTGGCTTGACCCTGCAAACCTGATCGACGGGTTCGGACCTTACGCACTGTTGGGCGTTGCATTCATTGTTTTTGCCGAGACCGGCCTCCTTGTTGGCTTCCTGCTTCCCGGAGACACCCTGCTCATTTCAGCTGGTGTGCTCACCGTCACCGACACCTTCGGTGCCAACATCTTCGTCGTGTGTGCTGCGATCAGCGCCGCGGCGTTCATAGGTGGTGAAGTCGGCTACTTCATTGGTCACAAGTTTGGCCCCAGCGTCTTCGAGAAGAACGAGAGTGGCTTCTTCAGTAAAAAGAACGTGGAACGAACCAACGGATTCTTCATTCGCTACGGCGGCCTCGCCGTGATCATTGCCCGCTTCGTACCTGTTGTCCGCACCTTCGCACCGGTCGCTGCCGGTGTTGGTCACATGAACTACAAGAAGTACACCCTCTATAACCTGATCGGCGCCATCATCTGGGGTACAGGTTTGACTGCACTGGGCTATGGCGTGGGCCATATCCCCGTTGTTGCAGCCTTCGTTCAGGATTACATCGACATTGTGCTCCTGGGTGTCGTCATCATCGTCTTGATCCCCAGCATCTATCACTACATCCAGGCCGTCATGAAGGCCCGTCGCGCCAAGAAGGAAGCTGAATTCAAGCACTCTCCCGCTGGCCACAAGGTCACTCACGAAGAGGCTGAGCAGCTCGTGCTTAAGCAGGATGACTTCGTGCAGAACCCTCATGGCAAGCACGAAGCCGACAAGAACTAACTGTGCCCAACACCGAAGTTCTCAGGCTCACTGCATTTAGCGATGACCCCGAGGGTGGTAACCCTGCGGGTGTTGTTCGCGATGCCAGCGGTATGAGTGATGCCGAAATGCTTGCTGTGGCCCATGAGGTGGGATACAGCGAAACAGCATTTCTCACGGCCCACACGGATCGCGAAAACAGCTACCAGATTCGCTACTTCACCCCCGAAGCAGAGGTTGCGTTCTGCGGTCATGCCACGATTGCCTCCGGTGTTGTTCTGGGACGTGAATACGGTGACGGAATTTATGAACTGAGCACCAATGCTGGTCCTGTTGAGGTGGATGTCACCGTGGCAGGTAATGCTGTTGTGGCAACCCTGACTTCTCCCCCAGCGACTCTGCAGCCTCTAGACCCTGACCTGGTCTATGACATCTTGGATGCTCTTGATTGGGACGAATCAGACTTGGACACTCGCTTCACACCTGCAGTGGGTTTCGTGGGCAATGCCCACCCCATCCTGGTTTTAGACAGCCGAGAGACCTTGGCATCTATGGATTACGACTTTGATGTTCTCGGTGACCTCATGAAGGAACATGGCTGGACAACAATCCAGCTGGTTTATCCCGATGAGGGAGACCCTCACGGTCGCAGATGGCACTCTCGCAACCCTGCACCCTCCGTGGGAATCTATGAAGACCCCGCCACCGGCTCTGCCGCAGCAGCACTAGGTGCCTATTTCCGCGAAACTGGCGTCTATGGCTCAGGTGATCACGTCACCATCTTCCAAGGAGATGACATGGGTCGTCCCAGCTCCATCATGCTCACCATTGGTGGTTCCAGGATGAAAATTTCTGGAACAGCGACAGATCTGAACTAGCTAAAAAGTTCGGCGGGAACGTCTTTCTCGTCATTCACTATCGCTGCCACTATTCGAGCAGCAACAGCATCTGGGTCCAGGCCCTGAGGCATCGTGGGTGCAACGCCAGCAATAGCTCGGGAAGCCAAACCTGTCTCGGTGTGTGGTGGACGGGTGTCGACAACACGAATACCTTCTCGACGCAGTTCACGCTGAGTTGCAGAGACGAATGCCTTGAGGCCAGCTTTACTAGCACCATACGCAGCCATACCCGCGGTGGGCATATCGGCTATAACTCCGGAGATGGTCAGCACGAAGGGCTCACTCCCGGCAGCCTTCGCTGCGGTCAGTGCGGGAATAGACGAGGTAATGAGCTCAATTGGGCTGGTTTGATTCAGTGCCTGCAGGCTCTGCAAAGTCTGCCCGCTGAGTTCCGATACAGGCCCAAACGCCACAACACCATGGGCCACGACGATGCCGTCGAGAGGACCACTAGCGGTCACGGTGTGAATGAGCGAGCCAGCAGCCCCAGGAAGGGAAAGATCGAGCGTGAAGAGCTCTGCTGGAATACCCAAAGCCTGGAGTTTGTCTGCACTGGTTCCGGTGAGGACCAGCTGGGCACCAGAGGCTGCCAACTGCGCAGCAATGCGAGAACCCAGAGCTCCTGATGCTCCGGTTACGAGAATGCGCTTGCCTACTAAATCAGTCATGAGCTGAGTCTGTCAGCTAGTGCCTGTAAAGCTCTAGATCGGTGACTGAGTTTGTTCTTCTCAGCGGGATCGAGAATGGCTGCAGTGACCTCGAAGCCTTCAGGAATAAACACGGGGTCATATCCAAAACCATTGACTCCATGAACTTCTCGAGCAATTGAACCAGGCCAATTGCCGACAACGACAAACTCGTCGTTCGTCACAGGATTGACCACAGCGATGTGGCAGGTGAAGTGTGCTCCACGATCGCCGTCGCGCACATCGCTGAGTTGATCCAGGAGTAGCTGAACGTTCGCCGCATTGTCTTTCTGGCTGCCCGCCCAACGCGCAGAGAAGATACCTGGAGCTCCCCCGAGCACATCAACACAGATCCCCGAGTCGTCAGAAAGTGATGGCAGGCCCGTGTGTGCAGCTGCAGCACGTGCCTTAATCAGCGCGTTCTCTGCAAAGCTCACACCATCTTCGACAGGCTCTGGCCCGTCATAGCCAACGACGGTGATGCCCGGCACAAGCTCGCCCAGGATCGCGTTGAATTCCTCAATCTTGTGCTGATTGTGGGTGGCCAGAACGAACGTGTTCATGACTTAGGCGAGTGCCTGGCGTTGGAAGTTGGTGAGATCTTCTGCTCCGGCAACAGCTAGGTCTAGTAGAGCATTCAATTCGTGACGGTCGAAGGGTGCGCCCTCTGCGGTGCCCTGCACTTCAACGAACAGTCCGCGACCGGTGACCACGACATTCATGTCGGTTTCCGCGCGGACATCCTCCACATAGGCGAGATCAAGCATGGGAGTGCCGTCAATAATGCCTACTGAGACAGCAGCAACGCTGTCAATCAGAGGTTCTGCACTTTTTGCAATGAAACTGTTTTCCTTGCCCCACTTGATAGCTTCGGCGAGCGCAACATACGCACCGGTGATGGCAGCTGTGCGGGTTCCGCCATCTGCCTGAAGAACATCGCAGTCAATCACGATGGTGTTTTCACCCAGTGCCTTGGTGTTAACTACGGCACGGAGTGAACGACCAATGAGTCGGGAGATTTCGTGGGTTCGGCCACCAATTTTGCCTTTGACCGATTCACGGTCCATGCGGGAGTTGGTTGAGCGAGGAATCATGGCGTATTCAGCCGTGACCCAGCCTTTGCCTTTACCAGTCATCCAGCGGGGAACACCGTTGGTGAAGGATGCCGTGCAGAGCACTTTGGTTTTTCCGAAGGAGATGAGGGCAGATCCTTCGGCTTGCTCACTCCAGCCTCGCTCAATAGTGATTTCACGAAGCTGGTTGGCTGCACGGCCGTCTGCACGAGTGTTCTCTGACATGGATTCCTTTAGGTGAGGGGAAGATCGATAGCACCGGTGGGTGTGTAATCCACGGTGACAACGTGTGGACCGAGGAAGAGGGAGGACAAACGCAGGAACTCTGCAGTGTTGTCTCCGGTTGCTTCGTAACGGTAGTTGGGTGGGGCTGGGTCTACGCGGTCAAGCTGACGGTTGACCAGTTCGCGGTAAACATCTTTAGCGGTTTCATTATCGCTTGATACCAGTCGTACGTGGTCACCCATGACATAGGAGAGCGCTCCACGCAGGAAGGGGTAGTGGGTGCACCCCAACACCAATGTGTCTACATCTGCTGCGATGAGGGGCTTGAGGTAATCGCGGGCTACGCGCAAGACTTCTTCACCGCTGGTGTTTCCTGCTTCCACAAACTCCACAAAGCGAGGTGCTGCTTGGGTGAAGAGCTCAATCTGAGGTGCTGCTGCAAAAGCGTCATTGTAGGCACGTGAGTTGATGGTCGCGGTGGTCCCGATGACACCAATGCGGTTGTTGCGCGTGGCCGCCAGAGCCCCGCGAACAGCTGGCTGAATAACTTCCACCACCGGGATGTCATAGCGTTCACGTGCGTCACGCAACATGGCTGCACTGGCGGTATTGCAGGCGATGACCAACATCTTCACTCCCTGCTCGACCAACTGGTCCAGCACGTTCAGTGCATAGGTGCGCACATCAGCGATGCTTTTGGTGCCGTAAGGAGAGTGCGCGGTATCGCCGATGTAGATGATGGATTCGTGCGGTAGCGAGTCGCGAATAGCTCTGGCTACGGTGAGCCCACCTACGCCCGAATCAAAGACACCAATGGGGGCATTGCGGTTGGCTTTGCCTCTAGTCATTGGCGAGCTTTTCGTAGATTTCTTTACAGGTCTGGCAGATAGGGAACTTCTCAGGGTCGCGGCCAGGAGTCCATTTCTTGCCACACAGCGCCTTGACTGGTTTACCCGAGAGGGCAGATTTCAGAATGTCGTCTTTCTTCACGTAGTGAGAAAAACGATCGTGATCGCCATCTTCCAACTGCTCGTTGCGCAGGAGTTCTTCAAGCTCGCGGTCCAGGGTTGCGGTGCCACCACCGGTCTCCAGCGGGGCGCCATCAGGGAATGTCGAGCTCATACGCCAATTCTATGAGGCGGAAGCCCCCTGAGTGAACCCTGTGAAAAGTGTCACGAATGGGCAACAAACGAGCCAAATGTCTGGCCATTTCAGGTAAACGCAAGGTAAACTGAAGAAGACATAACGGGGTGTCGTATCTATCGACATTTTCTGATGCCCGTTTTGCTTCTTCCCTGGTGCATCGAAGACACCACTCAAGGAGATTTATCATGACTACGCAGGTCGTCATTCTTGCTGCAGGCATGGGTAGCCGCCTGGGCCGCTCATTGCCCAAGCCCCTCACCGAACTCAGCGATGGACGCACCATCATGCAGCAGCAGATGGAGAACATCCGTTACGCATTCGGTGACGACGCACACATCACTGTTGTTGTGGGCTACAAGCTCGAGCACATCATCGAGGCGTTCCCCGACGTGAACTTCGTGTACAACGAGCAGTACGACACCACCAACACTTCTAAGTCACTCATGCGTGCACTGCGCGCATCCAGCACCGGTGGTGTTCTGTGGATGAACGGTGACGTGGTCTTTGACCCCGCCGCTCTTGTGCGCGCATCTGAACTGATAGTGCGTGACCAGTCTTTCGTCTCGGTCAACACTTCTTCCGTTTCTGACGAAGAGGTCAAGTACACCACCACTGCTGAGGGTTACATCAAGGAACTCTCCAAGACCGTCAAGGGCGGCCTGGGTGAAGCTGTAGGTATCAACTACATCTCCGCAAAGGACAAGCCTGTACTCCTGCGCCAGCTGACCAAGGTGAACGACCAGGACTACTTTGAGCGTGGACTTGAACTGGCCATTGAGCAGGACGGCGTCCTCGTCGAGCCCATCGACATCTCCGACCTCTACGCTGTCGAAATCGACTTCGCTGAGGACCTCGAGCGCGCTAACCTCTTCGTTTAGTCCTTTGGGCTCTCACTAGCCGTAGGCTCTTATTTCGTGAGCGCATCTCTCGAACAGTCACCGTATCAACGGTCTGCTTTTGCGCGCTATCGTCACGCCCTGTGGTTGCTGACTCGACGCGACCTCAAGGTTCGCTACTCCACCAGTGCTCTGGGATACATCTGGTCGGTGCTCGATCCGCTCATCATGAGTGGCATCTACTGGTTCATCTTCACTCAGGTTTTCCAGCGTGCAGCAGGGACTGAGCCGTACATCGTTTTCCTACTCGCAGGCCTTCTGCCGTGGATGTGGTTCAACGGAGCCGTCTCTGACTCCACGCGCGCTTTCCTCAAATCGGCAAAACTTGTTCGCTCCACCGCTATCCCCCGCAGCATCTGGGTGGCCAGCATTGTGTTGGGTAAGGGGATGGAGTTCATTTTTGCCCTCCCCGTTCTTGCTTTGTTCGCCATCGTTGCAGGAGCTCAACTGAGCTGGGAAGTTGTCTATTTCCCGCTCGCTATTGCACTGCAGGCTGTGCTGACCTTTGGCATCGGGTTGATTGTTGCACCGCTTGTTGTTTTCTTCCGCGATCTGGAACGCGCCATCAAACTCGTCCTGCGCTTCCTGTTCTATGCATCCCCCATCATCTATGCCTTTGGTGATCTGCCTGTTGCTATCCAGCCCTGGGCTGCGTTCAATCCCCTGGCCGGCATCTTTGACCTCTATCGCGCAGCGTTCTTCCCTGAACAACTCAACTGGGCGGTTGTGGGAGTCTCTGCTGCCATGTCAATCGTGATGTTGATCATTGGCTTGTGGGTTTTCACACGTGCAGAACGTTCTGTGTTGAAGGAGATCTAATGACATCTCCTGCAGTAATTTCTGTCACGGATGCAGGCATTCGTTTCCGTCGCAACCACAAGGGTCGTCGCTCCTTTAAGGACCTCTTCTCCACCAAAGCACGCCGTTCCAAGCCCAACGAGTTCTGGGCTTTGCAGCACGTCAGCTTTGAGGTTCACCCCGGTGAAGCTATTGGTGTGGTGGGCCGTAACGGTCAAGGAAAGTCAACGCTACTCAAGCTGGTTGCCAATGTGCTTATCCCTGATGAAGGCACTGTGCAGGTCAACGCAGGTGTTGCGCCGCTGATTGAAATCACGGGTGGCTTCGTAGACGACCTCACGGTTCGTGACAACGTCTACCTCACTGCCGGCTTGCACGGCATGACCCGGGAACAGGTTGCTGCCAAGTTCGACGACATCATCGAATTCGCCGAGATAGAAGACTTCCTCGACACCCCCTACAAGCACCTCTCCTCGGGCATGAAGGTGCGTTTGGCATTCTCAGTTGTCACCAGTTTGGAAGAACCAGTCCTTTTGGTGGATGAAGTTCTTGCCGTGGGAGATAAGGCGTTCAAGAACAAGTGCTACACCCGCATCGAAGAGATGCTGGCCGAAGGCCGCACCCTCTTCTTTGTCTCTCACAACGAGCGAGACCTCGAGCGCTTCTGCACCCGTGGTCTGTATCTCGACAAGGGAGCGCTCAAGCTCGATGCACCCATTGCAGATGTCCTCGCTGCCTATAACGAGGACTACCCAGGTCTTTAGCTAAAGGCGTTGAGTCCTGTGAGGGCTCGACCAATCACCAGCTGGTGAATCTCATCGGTGCCTTCGTAGGTGCGAACCGATTCCAGGTTGGCCATGTGGCGCATGACAGGGAATGCACTCGTGATGCCATCTCCACCCAGGATGGTGCGCGCTTCGCGTGCTATCTTGAGCGCTTCACGGACCGAGTTGAGCTTGCCCACACTGATCTGAGCCAGGTTGAGTGTTCCGGCATCCTTCTGGCGACCAATGTGAAGGGCGAGCAGGACACCCTTTTCATATTCAAGGGTCATGTCTGCCAACTTGGCCTGAGTGAGTTGGAACGAACCAATGGGCTTGCCAAAAACTTCACGATCTGCCGCGCGGGTGATGGCGGCGTCGAGACAAGCACGTGCTGCGCCCATGGCACCCCAAATGATTCCGTACCGGGCTTCGTTGAGGCAGCCAAAGGGACCAGAGAGTCCCTTGGCGTGGGGAAGTATCGCATCTGCCGGAAGCTTCACATCAGTGAGCTCAATGTCGCACTGGATGCTTGCCCGCATCGAGAGTTTGCCGTCGATGGCGGTGGCCTTGAACCCAGGTGTGTCGGTGGGAACAATAAAGCCACGAACACCTTCATCAGTTTGTGCCCAGACAATGCAGAGGTCTGCGAGAGTGGCTAGACCAATCCAGCGCTTGGCTCCGTTGATAACCCAGCTATCACCCTCCCGCACGGCAGTGGTCTGCATGTTGGCGGGATCACTGCCACCGTGAGGTTCGGTCAAACCGAAGCAACCAAGCTTCTCCCCCTTGGCCATTTGTGGCAGCCAGTAGTTCTTCTGTTCCTCGGTGCCGTACTTATAAATCGCTGACATGGCTAGAGAGCCCATTACAGAAACGAACGTGCGCCAACCACTGTCAACTGCCTCGAGCTCTAAGCAAACCAGGCCGTAGCTCACGGCAGATGCTCCAGCGCAGCCATAACCCTTGAGGTGCATGCCAAGGAAGCCTTCTTTGGCCAGTAAAGGAACGAGTTCCTTGCGGAAATACTTCTTGTCAAAGTCTTCTTCGATGACTGGACGGATCTGGGTCTGAGCAAAGCGACGTGCCTTGAGTGCCCACTCGATTTCGTCAGGATTCAGCAGGGCGTGGAGATCAAAGACGTCATCCATCACTGACACATCAGGGAATTCGTTGCTGCTCATTGTTTTCCTTACCTCTACTCTTCAGGCTCACCACTGAGCCAGAAGACATTTTCACTATGCTCTCCCAACGCGGGTGGAGCAAGCCGATAACTGGCCTCACGACCAGGCAGATTAATGGGATTGACTACCTGGCGGAGCAGATGTTCACCATCCGAAGTGGGGATCTCCACAACTGCATCCAGCCCAAGAGAGTCAGCGAACTCGAACGCTTCAGGCAGAGTGTTGACCAGTCCGGAAGGAACACCTTCGGCGCTGAGAACTGCGACCCACTGGTCGGCTGGTTGGGTGACTAGCACCGCTTCAAGTTCTTGACGCAGCGCTTGTCTATTGGTTGCGCGACTGGGGTTTTCAGCAAAACGGGGGTCCGTGGCGAGGTGTTTGATTCCAAGCAATCGAACTAGCGTCTGGAACTGCTTGTCATTTCCCACTGCAATGAGCAGTGGCCGATCCTGGGCGTCATAAAGCTCATAGGGAGAAATGCTCGGATGAGCATTCCCTAATCTGCCCGGGGTCACCCCAGCATTCAACGCAGCTGAGGCCTGGTTGGTCATGGCAGATAACAAGGTGGTCATCAGGTCAACCTGAATCAGTTGACCTTTCCACTGACCGGGGTCTGTTGAGGCTTGAGCATCATCGCGAGCTTTGAGGGCAAGCAGAATTCCTTGCACGGCATTCATGCCGGTCATGATGTCAATCAGTGCCACACCCACCTTGGTGGGGCCGCTGTCTTGATGTCCGGTCACACTCATCAAGCCACCAAGCCCCTGAACAAGCAAGTCATACCCGGCAAGCTGGGCACCTTTGCCAGAGCCAAACCCCGTGATAGAGCAGTAGATGATGCCGGGGTTGATTTTTTGGGCTTCTTCGAAATTGAAACCCAGCTTCGTCATCACGCCTGGACGGAAGTTCTCGATCACGACATCCGCAGCGGCAAGAAGTTCTTGAGCCTTTTTCTTCCCCTCGGGCGAGCTCAGATCAAGAACCACGGAACGTTTATTGCGATTCACGCTGGAGTAGTAGGTGGAGATGCCGCGCTCATCCACGGGCGGGCGCCACCCGCGAGTGTCATCCCCGTCAGGACTCTCCACTTTGATGACATCAGCGCCAAAGTCTGCCAGGGTCATGGTGGCATAGGGACCAGCAAGTACTCGAGAGAAGTCAAGAACTCGAACTCCCGAAAGAATGCCGTCATTGGCTTGTGCTGGTGTTGCCATAGCGCAATCATACGTCGGCTCTTTGTGCTGCCGGGTTACTCTCTGCGCGAAAGCGGGGCGCATCGACAGAGTTGGTCCGACTTTTTGTCATAGTGTTGGCTTGTTCGGATTACGAAAGGTCTTCACATGGAAATTCGCATTGGCATGATCAACACTTCTCGCGAGATTGGCCTGGAGACTTCACAGTCCGCTGAGCAGATTGAGACGCTGGTCACCCAAGCGCTCACCGGTAGCTCCCCCGTACTCAAGCTCACCGACGACAAGGGCAAGGTGTACCTTGTTGCCACCGGCAACATTGCCTTCGTTGAGGTTGGTTCAGACCAGAACCGCCGTATCGGTTTCGTCGGCTAACGACAAACATTAACTCTGAGTTAGGCAGTGAGTCCTAGCTCGTCCATGCGGCGAGAGTGCGCGGCAATGAGGTCTGTGAAGACAGGCTCTATGCGCATTTCGTCATCATCGCGGTTACCAGACATCTGGAGTGCTGAGCGAGCAACCAGCTGAGTGTCGCCTACGAGGCGACGGCCCCAGACAGCTAGGCGTGAAGCCAAAGTGGGGTCTTCCTCCATGCCCTTTTTGAGAAGGGCAACAATAACCTCAGCCGAGCGATCCGTTTCCAACAAGACTTCTACCCGGCCGGCAAGCGCCTTGGGTAGTCCAGGAACGAGCCGAACAAAGAAGTCATCAAGGAAACCTGCGGTGAGATAAACACCGAGCAGCATTTCATACCAGTCACGACCACCGGTGAGCTCTTCAAACTTGTCTATGGCAGGAGCAAAGGGATCCATTGCCTCGGCAGGATCAACCTTCTTCTTTCGAAGTTCAGCTACAAGCCCGTGGTGCTTTGCCAGAACCTCACCCGCCGCAGCGCTGAGGCCCTCCTTGGCTTCGAGTGTGGGGGCATCGGTGACTGCACGGGTCAAAGACTCAAAAACAGCGAGCTCGAAGTAGGCAACCTGGCCGAGATAGGGCACCACATCCGGTGTCATATCACTCAGATCGACTTTGTCTTCGCGTTCTACCTTCTCTTGACGGGGCTTGAGGGTAGGCGCAACGACTCTGCGCTTGCGCATGCCAAACCAGGAAAAGACCACGGAACAAGCTTATGCCTAATCGGGCATACGAGTAAGGCGGGGTAGGCTTGTTACGTCGCTACCGGCAACGGATCGGTAGCCCTACGCCTGTGTGACGAATAAAAAGGCGTAGATCTTTTTATACGACAGGCACTTACGTGACTTTTGCAGATTTAAATATCGACGCGGACATTGTTGAAGCTCTTGCTTCTAAGGGAATTCTGGAACCCTTCCCCATCCAGGAACAAACCATCCCACTAGCCCTCGGTGGCCAGGACATCATTGGTCAGGCGAAGACGGGTACAGGTAAAACCTTTGGTTTCGGCCTGCCCATCATTCAGCGTCTGGGAACCAGCCCTGGCCCCGGTGTGAAGGTGCTTGTTGTGGTGCCCACCCGTGAACTGTGTGTTCAGGTTGCAGAAGACATGGAACTGGCCACCTCCAACCGCGAGACCAAGGTTGTCTCCATCTATGGCGGTAAGTCCTATGAAGGTCAGGTTGAACAGCTCAAGGCTGGCGCCCAGATTGTGGTCGGAACTCCAGGTCGTTTGCTCGACTTGGCTAACCAGCGCCTCCTGAGCCTGTCCGAGATCGAAGAAATCGTTCTCGACGAAGCGGACAAGATGCTCGACTTGGGTTTCTTGGCGGATATCGAGAAGATTTTCTCGCAGACTCCCCCCAAGCGTCACACCATGCTGTTCTCTGCAACCATGCCTGGCCCCATCGTGGCGCTGGCTCGTCGCTTCATGAACAACCCCATTCACATTCGTGCCACAGATCCTGATGAGGGGCTCACTCAGGCCAACATCAAGCACCTTGTGTACCGCGCGCACAACATGGACAAGGACGAGGTCATTGCTCGCATCCTTCAGGCTGAAGGTCGCGGAAAGACCGTGATCTTTACCCGTACCAAGCGTGCCGCATCACGCTTGGTCGAGGAACTCACCGACCGCGGCTTCCCCGCTGTTGCTGTGCACGGTGACCTCAACCAGGAACAGCGTGAACGTGGCATGGCCCAGTTCAAGTCCGGCAAGAAAGAAATCCTCATTGCTACCGACGTGGCTGCTCGCGGTATTGACGTCGATGACGTGACTCACGTGATCAACCACACCATCCCCGATGAGGACCAGACCTACCTGCACCGTGCAGGTCGCACCGGCCGCGCCGGTAAGACCGGTATCGCGGTGACCTTCGTTGACTGGGAAGACCTGCACAAGTGGGCCCTCATTAACAAGGCTCTCGAGTTCGGTCAGCCTGAACCTACCGAGACCTACTCGTCTTCTCCTCACCTCTACACCGACCTCAACATCCCTGCAGACGCCAAGGGTCGCCTGAAGTCAACACCTCCCACCAAGACCGCCGAAGGCCACACCGGTCGTCAGCGCGAAGGCCAGAAGCCTGCTGGAGCTGGTGACCGTAACCGTCGCCGCGTGAACAACCCACCCAAGCACGTGAGTCCTGAGGGCACCCACGGTGTTGCCGGCGGTGCACACGATGGTCGCGGTGACGAACACCACGACGGAAATAACCCCTCGCGCACGCGCACTCGTAACCGTCGTCGCGGTCCAGGACTCGGCGGAGCATAAGTAGTTCCTCTATGAACATCTACGTGGATGAAGTAGAAACCCTGGTGAGGGTTATTCCCCTTGCTATTGGTGCTTCATTCACTCCGTCGCTTCTGGGGCTTCAGCTCTTGTCGACGAGTTCAGATAAGTGGATTCGTCGCAGCCTCGCGGTTGCGACAGGTTCAGGTAGTGCGTTCCTCATTGCGTGTATTGCACTAACCGCAGGTTTTGCCACACTTCCTAAGCCGGCTCAGCACTCCCCCGACATTCTGGGCGGAATAATCTGGGCAACAGCTGCGGTGGTCTTGGCTGGCGTTGCTATCTGGCTGTTCATACCCCACCCGGACCTCGCCCGAAAAGCAGAGCAGGGCCTGACTCACCGCATTACTCAAGCTAAGACGGTGACCTTCTTCGCGTTTGCTTTTGCGTTGAGCATCAAAGACATCACGAGCTTTGCCTTACTGGTTCCAGCCATTCACGACGTGACCGTGGCACAGATTCCTTGGTGGCTTCAACTTCCCACCATCCTCTTAATCTGGATTCTGGCGATGGTTCCTGTCCTACTTCCACCGGTGTATCGACTAATTCGTGGCCAGAAGGGCAATGTCCAGCTCAACAAGATGTTCCGCTACACCATGGATCACCAGTTCATCATTCTGGGAGTAATCGCTGCGTTGTTTGCGATTTACTGTGCAGCGATTGCCATCGGTCCCCACGAGTTCGCTCTCGTGAGCTAGGAGAAATCGTTTGATGTATTCAGCACAGTTCATTTTCAAACCGGGAACCTACGACGAAGAGTTCCATCGCCTTGATGACGCTATTGAAGAGTTCGTGCAAGCTATGCCTGGTTTCCTGGGAGTCGAACGCTGGCAGAGCGCAGATGGTG
>JBEBAV010000043.1:0-6980 GCA_041158725.1 Actinomycetota bacterium | reverse complement strand
CGAGGACTTTGTCACCTGGCTTGAGTGCATTCTCAATCTTGCGAGGCTGGTTACCTGTTTCGACAGAATCCCAGTCAACTTCACCAGAGTACAAAACAGCGTTTCGGCCACGTCCAATATCGACGAAGGCTGCTTCCATTGACGGAAGAACGTTTTGGACCTTACCGAGGTACACGTTTCCAATCAGGCTGGCTTCGGATGCACGAGCTACATAGTGCTCGACAAGTACGTTATCTTCGAGAACACCGATCTGAACGCGATCTTCTTTCTCTCTGACAATCATCGCGCGGTCAACGGCTTCACGACGCGCGAGAAACTCGCTTTCCGTCACGACCGTGCGACGGCGACCGGCGTCACGTCCATCTCGGCGCCGCTGCTTCTTTGCTTCTAAACGAGTAGAACCCTTGATGCGTTGTGGTTCAGTAATGAGTTCTGGAGCACGCGGAGTACGAATACGGACAACAGTGTTCCCCGAATCGTCTTGAATCTCACGGTTTTCACCCTGGCGCTGACGCACACGACGACGAACAGTGCTGCCGTCATTGTTTTCTTCTTCAACCTGACCAAAAGCACCGCGCTCGTGGCGATTGTTGCGCTGAGGACGACGATCTTCAAAGCGATCGCGACCATCACGGGTAGGAATACGGTTTTCAGAACCGGGCAGGTTGGGGGCAAAGAAGAAGAGGTCTGTTACTTCTTTAGCTTCGAAGGTGGGGTATTCCACCTTCGTTATTTCAGGGACTGCAACCTCTGCAGCCTCGAGTACTGCGTCAGCGAGAACTTCTGCTGCAACTTCAATTACAGCCGCTTCAGCCTCAGCTTCTGCGACAACCTCAGTTGCTACATCTTCTGCTTGTGCAACGATCGCTTCTGCGACGACGACAGCTTCTGAAATGATCTCTTCGGCAGCTTCTGCCGCCTCCGAAACAACTTCGGTCACAAATTCTTCAACGACGTTGTCATCGTTTTCGGTGTTATTCACCATCAGTGGTGTACTCCCCGTTACCCCCTGCGTCACCGCGTCACGGGGATGTAACTATTCTCGTGTGCAGATTCCCGAAGAAATCTGGCTATAAATCTTTTTGTCTTCCCACAAATTCCGGCGTGTAGCTCTGGATTTGTAGCGGGCGATCGCGGTGATCTCCCGTGCGCATAACCGTTGTTATGCAAAGTCTTGTTTGTCACGTCGCGCGAGACCATTGCCTTCGCGCTAATACCAGTATGGCAGGTTTGGCCAGCCTGTGTGGTTCCTGAATGCAAACCGGGCGCGTCAAGACATAATGAAGGGGTGAGTATCACTACAACACAGACCAAGCGCCCTCTGGGCTTTTCACTTTTTTTGATTGTCGCGGGATTTGTTGGTCTGACAGCTGCGTTTGCTCTCACCTTGGAGAAAATCCACAAACTACTGCACCCAGAAGAAGCAGCATCGTGCGATTACAGCGTTGTTGTTCAGTGCGGTAAGAATCTCGCTTCGTGGCAAGGATCACTTCTGGGATTCCCTAACCCCATCATTGGTCTGATGGCATGGTCTGTTGTCATCACTATTGGTGTGAGCATCCTTGCCGGAGCAAGCTATGCGAATTGGTTCTGGCGTGGACTCAACATCGGGGCAGCCGTTGCTCTTGGCTTTGTCATCTGGCTCTTTAGCCAGTCAGTATTTGTTCTGGGAACGTTGTGCCCTTGGTGCATGGTGACCTGGTTTGCCACTATCCCGCTCTTCTGGGTAGTTACGTTCTGGAATATGAAAAACGGCATCTGGGGTCTCAAGGCTCAGAGGCTCGGCAACACACTGTTAAGCTGGGTCGCCATCATTATCCTCGTGAGTTTCCTGATTGAAGCCGTCATCGCACAATTCCAGCTCAACTGGGTCGGTACGCTATAACAATGTCTGCTTCGGAACCAACAACTGTTTCCGACAAGCTCGACCCAAGACACAAGGTCATCCTTGGAGTCATCATGGTGTCGACCTTTGTCGTGTTCCTCAACGAAACGGCACTGGGCGTTGCCCTGCCTCAAATCATGGAGCAGCTAGGAATCCAACCCAGTACCGGCCAGTGGCTCAACACGGCATACATGCTCACCATGGCCGTCATCATTCCGACAACGGGCTTCCTCCTGCAACGATTCAGCACAAAGCCGATGTATATCGCTGCGATGACGTTCTTCACCACAGGAACCTTGGTAGCAGCGCTTTCGCAAGACTTTTTGGTTCTCCTCATAGGACGTATCTTGCAGGCCAGCGGCACGGCCATCATGATGCCACTGTTGATGACAACGGTGATGGTTCTTGTCCCCGAGCATCTTCGTGGTCGAATCAACGGAAACATTTCACTCGTCTTGTCGGCCGCTCCCGCCCTAGGTCCTGCCTTCTCAGGTTTGGTTTTGAGTGTTCTTGACTGGCGTTGGCTGTTTTGGATTATGTTGCCTATCGGTGTCGTGACCTTGATTATCGGAACAATTCGCATTTCAAACAGCGCAGAACCTCGCAAAATTCCCATCGATGTGTTCTCAGTTATTCTCAGCGCTTTCGCGTTTTCCGGCCTGATTTATGGTTTGAGCTCATTTGCAGATGATGCTCGCGGTGTTGCCGCAATATCTCCCTGGATTCCTTTGGGCGTGGGCATCGTGTTCTTTGTCCTCTTCTTGCAGCGTCAGAACCGTCTACAAAAGACAGATTCCGCCTTGCTCGATCTGCGCACTTTCCTCTCTCGTTCATTTAGCGAAGCTATGGGAATTATGGGTATTGGTATGCTCATTCTCTTTGGTGCCGGCATTCTTATCCCCATTTACATGCAAAACGTACTTGGCGTTGAACCGCTAACTACGGGACTCATGATGCTCCCTGGCGGTCTTGCCATGGGTCTCCTCGGTCCAGTTGTCGGTCGCATGTATGACAAGTACGGCCCTCAACGTTTACTTATTCCAGGCTCAATCGCAGTGAGCGTTGCTTTTTGGACAATGACCACCTTTGGCACACAAACATCTATTTGGTTTGTTTTTGGTAGCTACTCACTGTTGAGTATTGGTCTTGCGTTCCTCTTCACTCCCCTGTTTGCTCTGTCTTTGAGTTCAGTGCCTCCACAGCTCTACAGCTACGCCAGTGCCACTATTGGTACTTTGCAACAGCTTGCCGGAGCAGCAGGAACTGCGCTCTTCGTCACTGTCATGACCATCATTGCTGCAGGACTGAGAAGCGGCGGTGCGAACGATGTGGAAGCTCTGGCTGGAGGTATGCGTTCAGCATTTTTAATTGGTGCAATTGCTTCACTCGGATTGATTGCCATTGCTGTCATCTTGAAGCGGCCTGCAAGCACAGAGGAAATGGCTCGAGAGCTGCAGCATTAGAGCAGAAAACGAAACGAAGAAAGCCCCCAACATCGTGGGGGCTTTCTTTCATTTTGTCGTTGGAATTACTTGAACCAGAGCGCCAATTCACGGGCTGCAGACTCAGGAGAATCAGAACCGTGAACAAGATTCTGTTGAACCGCAAGTCCCCAGTCACGGCCAAGGTCACCTCGAATAGTTCCAGGTGCTGCAGTAGTAGGGTCTGTGGTTCCCGCAAGAGAACGGAAACCTTCGATCACGCGATTGCCTGCGAGACGAATGGCAACTACTGGACCTGACTCCATGAAGCTCACGAGGGGCTCATAGAACGGCTTTCCAACATGCTCTTCGTAGTGCTTACCCAGAAGTTCTCGATCGGCCTGAACAAGACGGATGTCGACGAGGGCGTAGCCTTTGGCTTCGATGCGACGGAGAATTTCACCCGTCAAACCACGGGCAACACCGTCTGGCTTCACGAGTACAAGGGTTTCTTCAATGGTTGTCATGTGTTTTCTTTCTTTTGAGAATCAAGTTTCGCCCCCGAAGTCATGGCGAAAGTCCAAATTGCCGCAAAGATTGCTCCGATTAAGAACAACATGGTGACGGCAAAACCTGAGAGCACAATGATGAGCTGAATAATCCAGCCCAGAATGAATGCCCATTTGTATTTCGTCATCAGTCCGATTGTGGCAAGCATGAGTAAACACACAGCTGCACCACCACCCAGTGCGAGCACAGGAGGAAGCGCGCCCAAGCCAAAGATGGTCAAGGAAGCCAGACCGACAACAATGAGTTCAAAACCGAGAACTACTTGCCCCAAAGATGCCTGGGCAGAACGACGACGTGGTGGTCTTGGGGTGCTCACAATGTCCATCCTTGTGTCTCCGCTGCTAAGCCAACTGTGAGACCCACCAAGCTAATGGAACCAGTGACCACAGCTGCTCCCTTGTCATTATTTGCGGCGTATCCTCGTGCCATAGCTAGCGCGACAACAGGGTCTGGTTCAACAAACACATTGTCTTCACCGACTTTGTCCGCAACCAAGAAGCCAAGCTCTCGGGCGGCTCGAGAACGCTCTGAAGGAGCGTTGGTAACAATGAATCGAGAAGCTATAGGAGCAAGTGCTTCAACGATGCCGTCAGCATCCTTATCTTCAAAGATGGCAAGCACGACAGTGACATCGTCAAAGGTGAAATAGGTTCCCAGTGCCTGAGCCAAGGAGTGTGCGCCGTGAGGGTTGTGTGCGGCATCTACTAGAACTGTGGGATCGGATGCAACAAGCTGCAGTCGACCAGGAGATGAGATGGTTGCAAAAGCTTCATCAAGAACCTCCTGCTCGAGAGCTTGCGAAGCACCTCCGAGGAATGCTTCCACCGCAGCTATAGCAAGTGCTGCATTCTCGGCTTGGTGATCTCCATACAACGCAAGGAATAGATCCTCGTAACGGCCTGCAGCCCCTTGGATGGTAACTAGTTGACCGCCAACAGCAACTGCTCGGGACACAACTGCGACAGGATTGCCCACCTCGGGAGATGTTGTCTCAGAGACAAAAGTCAATGTGGATTCGGTCAAATCTGCTGCTTCCTCAAGCACAGCTCGAACTACTGGAGTTTGAGCAGCAGAGACCACCATGGATGAAGGCTTGATGATCCCCGACTTAGTGCGAGCAATCGCATCGAGATCTCCACCAAGACGCTCCATGTGGTCCATAGCGATCGGGGTGAACACAGCCACAACCCCATCAGCAACGTTGGTGGAATCCCACTCACCACCAAGTCCAGCCTCAACAACGGCAACGTCAACGGGTGCATCAGCGAATGTGCCATAGGCAAGGATGGTCATTACTTCAAAGAAGGTCAGTCGAGGTTCACCTTTGGCTTCGAGCTCAGAATCGACCAGTTCCACATACGGCTTCACATCTAGCCAATTGGTGACCAAAACATCGTCCCGAACGGGAACACCATCGAGCAGGATTCGCTCGTTGAAAGACACCAAGTGGGGTGAGGTGAACACTCCAGTAGCCAGACCGTATGAGCGCAGGATGGACTCAATCAGTCGCGCAGTCGTCGTTTTCCCGTTCGTTCCCGCAATGTGAATGATGGGATAGGCGCGGTGCACATCACCTAGTAGTTCCACCACACGACGTGTGGGTTCTAAGCGGGGCTGTGGGTTTCCTTCACCGAGGCGGACAGAGAGTTCTTGGAAGACCAACTGAGCAGCACGTGAATACTCATCCATCTCTGCAGGATCTAGACCGTCATAATCATCATCCGAAGAGAAATCACCCTTGGCGAAACCGCCGGGTGTGAGGTCATCACTAGACATTGACTACTCGATTCACGCGGGACACTGCTACAACAAAGTTACCCTCGTTGGCGTATTGGCCAGCGGGGATAACAGCAAAATGTTCAGGAGTTGTCGTGAGCACTCCAGGCAGCCATTCAGCAGGGGAAACCTCAGCAAATCCTGACAATTCGGAGTGGAATGCAGGATCGTGAATTCCGAACTGTGTTGCCAAAGTATCTGCAGCAATGTCAGCTTCAGTGTTGAGCTTCAGAGCATCTGCATCTGCTTGCGAGAAGCAGAACACATTGAGGTGAATTCGGTCTGACACATCAAAACCTGCAGCCTTGCGTGTGTCCTGAACTGCGCGAATAACATCACGAGCAAGGCCTTCGGCTTCTAGTTCTGGAGTTGTGACGGTGTCGAGCAGGACAAAGCCACCCGCTGGAAGCAACGCAAGCGCGCGTGCGGAATCATCTCCGTCACCGGTTTCCAGAGTGAGTTCGTATTCACCTTCAATGAGGTCAACGCCACCTGCGGTCACTACTCCCTCGGCTTCAGACCACTCACCTGCTTTAGCAGCCTGAATAATCTGCTGAACCTGCTTACCCAGGCGAGGTCCTGCAGCACGAGCGTTCACCGTCAACTTCGAGGTGATTCCGTACTCTGCTGCAGAACTGTCGGTCAGCGGCACAAGCGTGACCTGCTTCACGTTGAGTTCGTCTCGAAGGATGTCACTGAAGTGATGTAAAGCAGTTGCATGCTCGGAGACCACGGTGAGGTCTGCCAGGGGCAAACGAACACGAAGGCCGACCTTCTTGCGCGATGCCAAGGATGCAGAAGTGATATCACGGACAGCGTCCATGGAAGCCACTAATGCTGGGTCTGCAGGGTATGCGCTTGCATCTGGCCAGTCTTCGAGATGGACGGAACGTCCACCGGTCAGTCCCTGCCAAATGTTTTCAGTCACGAGTGGAAGAAGTGGAGCTGCAACACGGCACAGGGTTTCAAGAACGGTGTACAGAGTGTCAAAAGCTTCCTGAGCTTCAGCACCACCAGTCCAAAAACGATCACGTGAGCGACGGACATACCAGTTGGTGAGAACATCAGCAAAACTGCGAAGCGCTTCTGCCGTATTAGTGGAATCAAGTGCATCCAAGTGATCCTGGACTTCCACAATGAGATCACGTGTCTTGGCGAGGAGATATCGATCCAGCACATTAGTGCTATCAGTACGCCAGGTTGCTTCGTACCCATCTGCATTCGCATAGAGCGTGAAGAAGTAGTAACTGTTCCACAGCGGCAACAACAGTTGACGCACACCCTCACGGATGCCTTCTTCAGTCACGATCAGGTTTCCACCACGCAAG
>JBEBAV010000042.1:0-7220 GCA_041158725.1 Actinomycetota bacterium | reverse complement strand
ACATCGCTGCTCGCCTCGAAGGTAAGAGCTCACTGGGTCGTCTTGGTCTGGTCACCCACTCCACCGCAGGTTTCATTGACCCTGGTTTCTCTGGTCACATCACTCTTGAGCTTTCCAACATGGCAACCTTGCCTATCAAGTTGTGGCCAGGCATGAAGATCGGTCAGCTCTGCTTCTTCAAGCTCACCTCTCCTGCAGAAAAGCCTTACGGCTCGGCAGAGTACAAGTCCCGTTACCACGGTCAGCGCGGACCCACAGCTTCTCGCTCATTCCTCAACTTCCACCGCACTGATGTCAGTGCAACGGATGCCGGAGCAATCGGCGGCTAAGACCATAAAGAAAAGAGGCCTCCGGGCCTCTTTTCTGCCTTAACCAGCTGGTGACAGAAAACCAGCAACAGCCAAACGTGGGAGTTGCAGAGTGAGCCACGGGCTAAACGCAAACGCTGACTTCTCCACGGAGGCCAAGAGCGCCTCAGGCTCTGCCCAGGCGTATTCTGCAACCTCGCTGGGGTTGGGGTTGGGCTCGTCATCCACGATGGCGATGTACACAGGGCAGATTTCGTTCTCGACAATGCCGGAGGCATCAACAGCGCGGTAACGGAAGTCAGGAAGGGCGCTCTTCACTGTTGCGAGCTTCAGTCCGAGCTCTTGCTCAGCACGGCGGTGGATGGCTTCTACGAAGTCTTCATCAGGGCCGGGGTGACCACAGAAAGAGTTTGTCCAGACTCCAGGCCAGGTCTTCTTTTCCAGTGCACGACGGGTAACCAGGATCTGACCGTCCCGGTTAAACACGTGACACGAGAACGCTAAGTGCAGGTGAGTGTCTTCAGTGTGGACAGTCGCCTTGTCGTGTGTACCAATGGCTGTGCCATCTTCAGCTAGGAGCACAACAAGTTCTGGGGATTCACCCATGTTTTGCTCCTGTCTAGTCAGTTAGTCTTGAGATGTGAGTGTTCCGAGCCAAGAAGCCGAAATGACGCGCCATCTTGCGCTCGTCGAAGAGGTCTTAGAGCGCTTCTTTAGCCTATCCACTCAACGGGCTGCCACACTCGCACCAGCCTATGAAGCGCTCTGGAAATCTCTGCGCTCCAATGCTGCAGGTGGCAAGCGTTTCCGCCCACAAATGGTGATGACTGCCTACACCGCTTTGGGGGGCACTGACCTTCGCTCCGCAGCCCACGTGGGCGCATCCTTTGAGCTCCTTCACACCGCACTCATTGTTCACGACGATGTGGTGGACCGTGACTTTGTGCGCAGAGGTATTCCGAACGTCTCTGGTAGTTACCGTGACGTGGCACAAACCGCTGGTTTGTCTCTTCCGACAGCTGAACATCGAGGTATGTCTGTTGCCGTGATTGCCGGCGACTTGGCATTGACGGGTTCTTTCCGTTTGATGGAGCGTGCCAGTGCGAACCCAGAGGTTCGCGACGCACTCGTTGAACTCTTAGACCGCGCTGTCTTCGACTCAGCTGCAGGTGAACTCATAGACGTCGACTTCTCGCTCTATGCAGGTATGCCCAGCATCGAAGAAATCGTGCACATGGAACGACTCAAGACCGCGGTCTATTCATTCGAAGCACCGCTTCAAGCAGGTGCTCTGCTCGCTGGTGCCACACACGATGTCATTGCAGCGCTGGGTGAGTTCGGTCGCAACATCGGTATTGCCTACCAAATCGTGGATGACCTGCTCGGTGTTTTCGGCAGCGAAGCTTCCACGGGAAAGACCACTCTCGGTGACTTGCGGGAAGGCAAGCGCACAGCACTGATCGCCTTTGCTTCGCAGACAGCAGAGTGGCCTTCTATTTCTCAGCTCGTGGGCAGCAGCACCCTCTCTGATGAGGAAGCTGCCACCGTGCGCGAAGTGCTTGAACGAACAGGTGCGAAGACATTCACTCAGCGCCTTGCTTCGGACTACGCCGACGAAGCAGTCGCTGCCCTGCACGGTGCGGGTATTCCTCAGCCTCTGATTGAGCAGCTCACTCCGCTAGTTTCAGCAGTTGTGGAGCGTGTTCGATGAGCCACGACAAGCTGGTCCAGGACGCCTCCGTTCCTGTGAGTGAACAGCCCACGCGCCAGAGTGCACTCTATGACCGCGTTGCTGAGCAAACCGCGAGCATGATCATTCGTGAATACTCGACCTCCTTTGGAATGGCAGCAAGACTGCTGGGTGCAGGTGTTCGCCAAGACGTGGAGAACATCTACGGCCTGGTTCGTCTTGCCGATGAAATCGTCGACGGCGTAGCTGCCTACGCCGGTGTGAGTGAGAAAGAGATACGTCGCCTGCTCGACGAGCTGGAAACAGAAACCGAAGCAGCGATGCTGCGCGGGTACAGCACCAATCTGGTGGTGCACGCTTTTGCCCTGACTGCTCGTCGCACTGGTATCACCCCAGAACTGACTCGCCCCTTCTTCACCTCCATGCGCGTAGACATTACGCGAGTAACCCACACCCCCGAGAGCTTTGATGAGTACGTCTATGGCTCTGCCGAGGTTGTGGGCCTGATGTGTTTGAAGGCTTTCCTGGTGGGCATGGACCTCACCCCGGAACAAAACGACACCTTTGTCACAGGAGCACGCAAGCTGGGCGCCGCATTCCAGAAGGTGAATTTCTTGCGCGACCTCAGTGCAGATGTGGACGCTCTCGGTCGCAGTTACTTCCCTGGTATCAACATCGCCACCTTCAATGAAGAACAGAAGGATGCCCTGGTCGCAGATATCGATGCAGATCTGGCTATCTCCGGTGCAATCGTTCCACTCTTGCCTGCTTCGAGCCGTAAGGCCGTGGCACTGGCTCAAAACCTTTTTGCTGAACTCAACCGCAGGATTGCACGCACTCCCGCAGCTGAACTCAAGCACACCCGCGTGAGCGTGCCGACACTCGTCAAGGCCCGCCTCGCTCTTGCAGTACTGATGGGAAAAACCTCATGACCACATCCATAGTGATTATCGGCGGCGGTATTGCCGGCCTGGCCTCGGCGGCACTGCTGGCTCGGGATGGTTATCAGGTGACCCTGTTGGAAAAGAACAAGGCCGTTGGCGGTCGTGCAGGAACGTGGGAAAAAGACGGCTTCCGTTTCGACACCGGCCCTTCCTGGTATCTCATGCCCGAAGTCTTTGACCACTTCTACAAGCTGATGGGAACCTCGAGCGAGGAACAGCTCAAGCTCTCCAAGCTCAACCCGGGCTACCGTGTGCTCTTCGAAGATGATGGCGTTTACCCTTCTCGCCCCATCGATGTTCTCGACAACCGCGAAGACAATCTGGAGCTCTTCGAAAAGATTGAGCCAGGTTCACGTCCAGCAATGGAGCGCTACCTCGACTCGGCAAAAGACACTTACGAAATCGCCAAGAAGCGTTTCCTCTACACCAGCTTTGAAAAGTTCGGCCCCTTGCTTCGCGCTGATGTTCTCAGCCGCACCCCTAAGTTGGCCAAGCTTCTCCAGGAGTCTCTGCACAAGTTCGCTTCACGCCACGTGAAGGACCGCAGACTTCAGCAGATCTTGGGATACCCCGCCGTCTTCCTCGGCTCAAGCCCCTTCTTCACTCCTTCGATGTATCACCTGATGAGCTACCTCGACCTCGAAGACGGTGTGCTCTATGCGCAGGGTGGCTTCAACCGTGTGATCGAAACCATCCGTGACATCGCAGTTGCTGAAGGTGTGACCATCATCACCGAAGCCAACGTGTCCAAGATTGTCACCGTGGTGAACCCTGCAGGCCACAAGACCAAAGCCAAGGCTGCTGGTGTTGAGTACACCAAGGGTAAGTCGAAGTCTGTGACCACTCTTGCTGCTGACATTGTGGTCTCTGCAGCTGACCTGCATTTCACCGAAACCAAGCTTCTGCCAGAAGCCCTTCAGACCTATGGCGAAAGCTACTGGGAGAAGAAGACCTCGGGTCCCGGCGCTGTTCTGTTGTATCTGGGCGTGAAGGGTGAGGTTCCCGAGCTTGAACACCACACTCTGTTGTTCACTAACGACTGGGATGACAACTTCGGCAAGATCTTCAACGAGCCCACCCAGGTGCCAGACCCAGCATCGATCTATGTCTGCAAGCCCAGTGCCACCGACCCCAAGGTTGCACCCAAGGGAGACACCAACCTGTTCGTTCTTGTTCCCGTGCCTGCCGATGTGACCATCGGTAAGGGTGGCCTGGACGGCAAGGGAAGCAAGCAGGTTGAGGCTGTAGCGGACAACGTCATTGAACAGATTGCGACGTGGGCCGGTATTCCCGACCTAGCTTCACGCATCGTAGTACGCCGCACTGTGGGACCCGCAGACTTCGCAGAAGACCTCAACTCGTGGAAGGGTGGAGCACTCGGACCCAGCCACATCCTCAGCCAGAGCGCATTCTTCCGTTCCGGAAACATCTCTCAGAAGGTGGATGGCCTCTACTACACAGGCGGTGCAAGCATCCCCGGTATCGGTCTGCCTATGTGTTTGATCAGTGCCGAGATCTTGGTCAAGCGCCTGCGTGGAGACACCACCACAGAGCCGCTGCCAGAGCCACTATTCCCCACGGTCGACAAAACCGCCTAGTTCACTATGCCCTTTCTCTATCTCGCTGCACTACTGGTGTCTCTCACCGGAATGGTGTTGCTTGATAGACGGCACAGCCTGTTCTTCTGGGTTGACTCACGCCGTGCAACGATAGTGCTCATCACCGGTGTTCTGTTCTTTCTTGTCTGGGATCTCACCGGGATCTCTAACGGAGTGTTCTTCCGCGGTGAAGGACCCTGGATGACCGGCATCCAGTTGGCTCCGGAACTCCCTGTAGAAGAAGTCTTCTTCCTCACGCTGCTGTGTTACATGACCATGAATGTGTTCTCCGCCATATCCAAGGTGGTGAGAAAGTGACCTACGCCCTTCTCAACACCATCTTCCTTGGCCTCTCTCTGTGGTTCATGGTTATTGCCTATGCCGTCAGCGCTCGCCGAGGGCCAGCACTAGGCACCCGTCTCTATAAAGTCCTTGCGCTCACCCTGATTGTGATGATGATCACGACGGCTGTCTTTGACAATGTCATTATTGGCGTGGGACTGGTGGCCTATGACCCCGCATTGCTGCTGGGCAGTTATGTCGGCATCGCCCCTATTGAAGACTTTGCCTACACCCTCGCTGGTGTGATGATTCTTCCTGCGCTCTGGATACTGCTGGGATCACGCAAGGCCCGTGCATGAACGTTCTGAAGCAACTCTTTGTGTCCTCCCGCCCCCTGTCTTGGATAAACACGGCTTTCCCTTTTGCGGCTGCCTACTTCTTCACGACCGAACAGGTCAACACAGTTTTCATCGTGGGAACACTCTTCTTCCTCATTCCCTACAACCTCGCGATGTATGGCATCAATGACGTCTTTGACTATGAGTCAGACCTGCGCAATCCTCGCAAGGGTGGCGTTGAAGGCGCGGTGCTTGACCGCTCCCTTCACAAGACCACACTCTGGGCAGTGGTGATCACGAACGTTCCTTTCCTTGTTTTTCTTGTTGCCGTCGGCAACCCTTTGTCTTGGCTGGTGCTCGCCATCAGCATGTTTGCTGTTGTGGCGTATTCCCTCAAGGGGCTGCGCTTCAAAGAAATCCCGTTCCTGGACTCCATCACCAGCAGCACTCACTTTGTGAGCCCTGCTGTGTATGGAGCCGTGCTTGCCGGCGCCGTCTTCACCCCGGAACTGTGGTTGATCTTGTCTGCTTTCTTCCTTTGGGGAATGGCATCACATGCGTTTGGCGCGGTCCAAGATATTCAGGCTGACCGTGAGGCGCAGCTTTCTTCCGTTGCAACGGAAATTGGTGCGGCCAACACCTCTCGCTTTGCACTGGCAAGCTATGCCCTTGCTGGACTGCTGATCTTCTCTGGCTCATTCTTCACATCTCCTGCATGGCCTTACTGGGTAGCGGCTGTTACTGCAGTTCCTTTTGTGCTGATGGTGTTGCCTTTTACCAACCTGAAAGATAAAGACTGTGAACAGGCGAACCGCGGCTGGAAATGGTTTCTCACCATCAATTTCTTTGCCGGTGCTGTGGTGTGCTTGCTGCTGATCAATAGCCTGCAAAACAGCTAGCTTTCCACAATGCTTTTCTCGCCCACGTTCTCAACAGTTCCCTAGCTGTGTTAGCTGGGGAACTGTCAGTTGGCGCAGAGTTCATCTCTGAGGTGAACAAATACACCTCTTGAGATATATAACTCAAAGGTTGTATCATGAATTGGTCAATTGACACCACATTGATTGACCCTTGGTTGCATGATCTAGATCCAGATACCAAGGAGTTGATTACTGCGGCACTGATTCTTTTGGAACGAGACGGTCCTCGAATGGGGCGGCCTCTCGTTGATCGAATACATGGATCGCAGCATCACAACATGAAAGAACTGAGGCCGGGTTCAATCGGGCGGAGTGAAATACGAATTCTGTTTGTGTTTGATCCGGAACAGCGGGCGATTTTGTTAGTCGGCGGGGATAAATCTCAGTTGTGGAACAAGTGGTACCGACGAAGTATTTCTCAAGCAGACAAGCTGTATTCCGAACACCTCAAGACGATGAAGGGTAAGAACCGTGGGAATTAGAGAAGATCTCGAGAAGAAGCATGGCCCAATTGACTCAGACCGTGTGAATCGTCTTGTCGACAAACTGGAAGCAGAAATTCGTGCCTATCGCTTGAAAGAACTCCGTAAAGAACTCAACATCACTCAGGTAGAACTTGCTCAACTGCTTCACGTGAGCCAGAACCGCATCTCACGTATTGAGCACGGTGACATTGAGAAGTCACAGGTAGACACCCTGCGCAAGTATGTGGAAGCGGTGGGTGGAACACTCACACTAGAAGTCCAGGTGGGGGATCGAAAGTTCCAGTTGGCATAGCGAGTAGCGTGGAGCTATGAGCAACCCCACGCTTTTCACGCCCATCACCCTGCGCAACCTCACCATCCGTAACCGGGTGTGGGTTCCACCGATGTGTATGTATAGCGCGTTGAATCGTGATGGAGTGCCTACAGAGTTCCACCGCGCTCACTACGGCGCATTCGCGCTGGGCGGTGCTGGCTTGGTCATCGTGGAGGCAACCTCAGTCAGTCCAGAAGGCCGCATCTCTTTCCATGACCTCGGTATTTGGAACGATGCCCAGGTTGAGGCATTCAAGCCAATAACAGCTTTCCTCAAGGCCAATGGTGTTGTCCCCGGTATTCAACTTGCTCACGCAGGACGCAAAGCGTCGACCACCCCTGG
>JBEBAV010000041.1:0-11253 GCA_041158725.1 Actinomycetota bacterium | reverse complement strand
TTTGTTTATCTCGAACTCAGCAGAATCGTTCCCGCGATCTTGTCGTGAAAACCGCGCTGGTCTGAATCCCAGACCAGCGCCGGGATAACAAGAACAAGAAGCAAACTTCGCACAATGGGTCGCCACCATGTGAGCGAACCACCACGAACATTCACCAGGTACATACCCATGATGCGGTGACCGATGCTGCCACCTATAGTCCACAGCGCTAACACCTGCAGTAGGACGAATGTCACGCCTACGAGCGTCTGATGAAAGACGAGTGCATCACTTGCTTGCTGCATCTGTGCTTGAGTTTGAGGGTCGTTGAGCTTCTGCATGTTTTCAGAAGCCGTGATTGCTTTATCTAACAGTTCGAAGTAGTTTGCCCCCATTAAGAGCGAGACAATCAGGCTAGACATGAGCCAGTCAATGACTAACGCGATGATCCGTCGACCCACTCGAGCTACTGAACGGGGGCCCTTTTCGGGCAATCTGAAACGCTCACCGGGATACTTACTAATCGGTAAATCGGGGCGTTTATCTGAGCCTGAACTGTTAGCGGACATACCCCTGAGTTTACGCGCCTCAAAGCCTGTAACATGGTGGAAACAATTGCGATACAGCTCCGCAACGCCAGACTCGTACATTGTTATCTAAGGTTGCACTCTCGTAACCGCTTTATTCCATCTATTTTGGAGCTATCTAAGCATGTTCAAAGATTCCTCTGAGGTTCTGAAGTTCATCAAGGACACTGACGTAAAGTTCCTTGACATTCGCTTCACCGACCTTCCCGGTGTTCAGCAGCACTTCAACATCCCTGCCTCCACAGTTGACGAAGAGTTCTTCACTGTAGGCCAGATGTTCGATGGTTCGTCGATCCGCGGCTTCGCCTCGATCCACGAGTCTGACATGCAGCTCATCCCAGACCCCACCACTTGCTTCATCGACGAGTTCCGCACCGAGCGCACTCTCGTGATGCTTTTCGACATCTACAACCCACGTACCGGTGAGATTTACCACCGTGACCCCCGTCAGGTTGCTAAGAAGGCAGAGAAGTACCTGGCATCGACCGGTATTGCTGACACTGCATACTTCGCTCCAGAAGCAGAGTTCTTCATCTTCGATGACGTCCGCTACGAAGTTAACCAGCAGACCTCGTTCTACAAGATCGACTCTTCTGAGGCTCCCTGGAACTCGGGCAAGAAGGAAGAGGGCGGTAACCTCGCCAACAAGACCCCTTACAAGGGTGGTTACTTCCCCGTCTCCCCCGTTGACCAGCACGCTGATCTTCGCGACGACATCTGCCTCAAGCTCATCAACGCTGGTCTCATTCTCGAGCGCAGCCACCACGAGGTTGGTACCGCAGGTCAGGGTGAAATCAACTACCGCTTCGACACCATGGTCAAGGCTGCTGATGACATCCTGAAGTTCAAGTACATCGTCAAGAACACCGCTAACGAGTGGGGCAAGACCGCAACCTTCATGCCTAAGCCTCTCTTCGGTGACAACGGTTCGGGTATGCACACCCACCAGTCACTCTGGAACGACGGCAAGCCACTGTTCTACGACGAGAACGGATACGGAGGTCTCTCTGACACCGCACGTTGGTACATCGGTGGTCTGCTCAAGCACGCAGGTGCTGTGCTCGCATTCACCAACCCAACCGTGAACTCCTACCACCGTCTGGTTCCTGGCTTCGAGGCTCCCGTAAACCTCGTTTACTCTGCTGGTAACCGTTCTGCTGCGATCCGCATCCCCTTGACCGGTAACAACCCCAAGGCAAAGCGTATCGAGTTCCGTGCACCTGATGCTTCCGGTAACCCTTACCTCGCATTCGCTGCACAGATGATGGCAGGACTCGACGGAATCAAGAACCGTATCGAGCCTCACGAGCCCGTTGACAAGGACCTTTACGAGCTGCCACCAGAGGAAGCAAAGAACATTCCTCAGGTTCCCGCATCTCTCGAAGATGCCCTTCAGGCTCTTGAAGCAGACCACGAATTCCTGCTCGCAGGCAACGTGTTCACCAAGGACCTCATCGAGACCTGGATTTCGTACAAGCGCGACAACGAAATCAAGCCTCTTTCGCTGCGTCCTCACCCCTTCGAGTTCGAGCTCTACTACGGCGTCTAATCGCCCTAGAGGAAACTCCCAGAAGGCCACTGCCGAAAGGCAGTGGCCTTCTACGATAAGCCGATAGTTTTCTAGAAACCAAAGAACACCCGTTCTACGACCTGACGTGAACGTCTGGTAATGGACAGGTAATCCTCTTCGAGCCGGGTTGCTGATCCTGGCGGATAGTTCAACAATCGAGCAATACCTTCGAGGTCACGGGTATCCATCGGCAAGACATCTGTTGCTTTATCAGCCCAGATCGTAATTCCCGAGCGAACCCGTGAAGAGAAAATCCAGGCTTCTATGAGCTTGTGTGCGTCATTGCCGTCAATGAGCCCTTCCTGTGCAGCAGCTCTGAGTGCATCGAGGGAGGAGGTTGTTTGGAGGGAAGGATAGGTATGAGCAAATTGCAGTTGAAGTAATTGAACAGTCCACTCCACATCACTGAGTGAGCCGCGACCGAGCTTCACATGCCGTGCGGGATCAGCACCTTGGGGCAGTCGTTCTGCTTCAACACGTGCTTTGATTCGTCGAATTTCTCGGACATCGTCAACACTGATAGTTTCCGGATATCTCACACTGTCGATGAGGGTCATCATGTCGTGTTGTAGTGTTTCTGACCCCAACACAGCTCGAGCTCTGAGCAAGGCCTGCGCTTCCCACATCAACGACCAGCGGGCGTAATAGGCAGCATAGGAATCCAGTGATCGCGCGATAGCACCATTCTTACCCTCAGGGCGAAGATCAGTATCAATCTCAAATGGAAGACGTGGGTCTTCCACGAGCTCCTTGATGCGCAACACTATGCGTTCGGCGCGCTTCTGTGCTTGTTCCCCATCACACTCAGGGGTTCCCCGATAGACATAAATTACATCTGCATCACTATCGAAGCCCAACTCTTGTCCGCCATATCGCCCCAGAGCGATGACAGCGAATTCGGGGTTGTGTTCAGATTCTCGAAGAGCAATACCTAGATAGCCACTCAATGATGCTGTGGTGATGTCACTGAGTCCCTGACTGATCTGGTCAATTGTTGTGACGTTGAGAATCCCGCCGATTGCCAAACGCAACACTTCTCGGCGTCGCATCGCACGCACTGCTTTTCTGGCTGCTTCATCGTCTCCATGGTGACGAGCCAAGATAGCTAAAATTTCGGCATCAAGAACATCTGCCGGTGTGGGCTGCAACTCCTCATCACCGTCAAACCAGGCAGCAGATTCAGGAATCAATTCCATTAAGTCAGAGACGTAGCGAGAACCGCTGAGTACTTTGGTCAACCGTTGTGCTGCACCAGCAGAGTCTCGAAGCATTCTCAAGAACCAGTGCGATTCACCTAGTTGTTCACTGAGCAAACGGAAAGTGAGCAAACCATGATCCGGGTTGGCTCCTTCAGAAAGCCACTGAAGCATCACTGGAAGCAAGGCGCGCTGGATCGCAGCACGACGAGAGACACCGTTAGTGAGTGCAGCAATGTGCTTGAGCGAGCCTTGGGGGTCCCTGAAACCAATTGCCGCTAGGCGAGCTTCTGCCTGGTCGCTGGTGAGCTGGTGTGTTTCTTCAGGAAGCTTTGCTACAGCAGCAAGCAGTGGTCGATAGAAAAGACGTTCATGTAGTTCACGCACATCAAGTTTGGTTTGCTGCCAGTGACTGACGACTCCATCAGCGGTGTGCCACAAGCCTGTTGCCCGAGCCAAGATGCGCTGACCAGCTTCATCTCGAGGCATCAGGTGTGTGCGCGAAAGATCGCGCAACTGCATGCGGTGTTCCAGGAGCCTCAATAGTCGGTAGTTTTCCGCAAATGAGTGGGCTTCATCACGGCCGACATAACCGGCTTCCGAGAGCCTAGAGAGGGATTCCAACGTTCCCTGAGTGTGTACTGATTCATCGACGAGACCGTGAACGAGTTGTAACAGCTGGACGGTGAATTCAATATCGCGCAGACCACCAGGACCAAGTTTGATCTGGAATTCCACATCATCGCCAGGAATGTTTTCTGTCACACGCTCACGCATGCGTTGAACTTGCTCAACAAAGTTTGAACGGCTGGCACTTGACCACACTTTGGGAGCAACCGAGGTGACGTATTTCTCACCCAACTCTTTACTTCCCGCAAGTGGGCGCGCCTTGAGGAGTGCTTGGAACTCCCAGTCTTTTGCCCAGCGGTCATAGTAGGCAAGGTGAGATTCGAGAGTTCTCACTAAGGCACCGTCTTTACCCTCGGGACGCAGATTGGCATCTACTTCCCACAACCCAGGCTCTTTGGACACTTCAAAGATTGCTCTGGCTGTGTGTTGGGCTAAGCGAGTGGCTATAGTCATCGCCTTGTCGGTGGGCAGTTTTTCTTCATCGAGTGATGCCCCAACATAAATAACATCTACATCACTGAGATAGTTCAGTTCTCTGGCACCACATTTACCCATACCGATAATGGCCAAATCAACTAACGCGATATCTTCTACAGAAAAGTTCTCAGCGACCTCGGCACGGGCGATGGCAAGTCCTGCTTCGAGTGCACCGCCTGCGATGTCTGAGAGAGAGCCGGTGACCCACTCAATCTGCTGCAGGGGATCCTCATGGCCTAAATCCCAGATAGCGATTTTCAACAAAAGTTCACGGTAGTGGACACGCAGTGCATCACGACCAGCGTCACCGGTGAGCTTGGCCACGCCGTTGGCCGCTCCGACAGACTTCAGAAGAGTGGAACGCATCTTTTCTTGATCACCTGGAAGTCTAGGTTCGTCAGCGAAAAAGCTCAGAGAGTGGGGATGACGCTCAATGAACTCAGCAAGACCTTTAGAACCACCGAGAATACTCAAGAGTCGTTTTGTCGCAGCTGTATCACCGAGAAGCTTCTTGATGTCCTTGAGTGCTGTGTTGCTCTGACAAAGCCTCATGAGCCATGTCAGCGCACGGTCAGGATCTGCACTGGAGCTGATTTCACCGAGAATGAGCTCAGCATTTGCACCCGTAGTTGCACAGACACTCTCTAGCTGCGTGAGTGCCTCGCTGAGGTCGGTAAAGCCGGCCTTAGCAAGTTGAGTGCGGGACAGTGCCACGAGCTATGACGTGGAGTTAGAGCGTCTCGAGGTTAGAGCGCAGCTCGAAATTGGTGACCTGGTTACGGTAATCAGCCCACTCTTGGCGCTTGTTGCGTAAAACGTAGTCAAACACCTTGGAACCTAAGGTTTCTGCAACAAGTTCGGATTCTTCCATTAACGCAATGGCGTTGTTCAAACTCGAAGGAAGTGGCTTATAGCCGAGCGCCTTGCGCTCGGTCTCGGTGAGCTCCCAGGCGTTCTCTTCCGCTTCTGCTGGGAGTTCCATACTCTCTTCAATGCCCTTCAAACCGGCTGCGAGCAGAACCGAGTATGCAAGGTAAGGGTTAGCAGCTGAGTCAATCGCACGGTATTCGATTCGTGCGCTTTGGCCCTTGCCTGGCTTGTAGACAGGAACACGGACCAATGCGGAACGATTGTTGTGACCCCAGTTCGCAAACGCAGGAGCCTCTCCACCGCCCCAGAGTCGCTTATAAGAGTTGACGTACTGGTTCGTAATCGCGGTGATTTCTGGTGCAAAGTGAAGCAAACCGGCAATGAATTGACGGCCAATCTTCGAAAGTTGGTGCTTCGCACCAGCTTCATAGAATGCGTTGTTGTCACCCTCGAACAGGGACATGTGGGTGTGCATACCGGAACCGGGGTGCTGTGCGAATGGCTTTGGCATGAAGGTCGCGTAGACGCCCTGCTCCATAGCTACTTCCTTGATCACGGTACGGAAGGTCATGATGTTATCTGCCGTCGTCAGAGCGTCTGCATAACGGAGGTCGATTTCGTTCTGACCCGGGCCAGCTTCGTGGTGGCTGAATTCGACAGAGATACCAATGTCTTCGAGCATGCGGACCGAACGGCGGCGGAAGTCGTGTGCGGTTCCACCAGGAACGTTATCGAAGTATCCAGCGGTGTCGATGGGCTGTGCTCCCCCATTGGCCCAGTCGCTGTCCTTGAGGAGATAGAACTCAATTTCGGGGTGGGTGTAGAAGGTGAAACCCCGCTCAGCTGCCTTTGCCAGGGTTCGCTTGAGCACATTACGTGGATCGGAGACGGCAGGCTGACCATCGGGGGTGTTGATGTCGCAGAACATGCGAGCGGTGGGGTCAATCTCACCACGCCACGGAAGAATCTGGAAAGTGCTGGGGTCGGGGTGTGCAAGGACATCAGCTTCATAAGCGCGAGTGAGACCCTCAATGGCTGAACCATCGATACCAACACCTTCAGCGAAGGCACCTTCAACCTCAGCGGGGGCCACTGCGACAGATTTGAGTGTTCCAACAACGTCAGTGAACCATAGGCGCACGAACTTAACACCACGCTCTTCGATGGTGCGCAGTACGAAGTCTTGTTGCTTGTCCATGAGAACCCTTTCCTATCGCTACTAGGCTACTTGTTATGCCGATTCTTCGCTTGGCTCTTGCCCAGACAAACCCGCGTTTAGGGGATTTTTCTCGCAATTCTTCACAGATTGTTAACACAACTGTTGAGGCATACGCCCAGGGCGCAGATTTGGTCGCTTTCGGAGAAATGGCTCTCACGGGGTATCCCATTGAGGATCTCGCTACACGTCCAGATTTCCTGCACACAACCCGAGAAACCCTCGAAGCTGTCGCAGAAGAGCTTTCAGCTCGAGGTGCTGGCTCAATACCGGTCATTGTGGGCTTCCCCCACGGACCGGTTGAAGACCACGCACACTCTCACTCCCCCTCAGCGATTGCCTACAACTCGGCAGCTGTGCTTCAAGATGGCCGCATTATTGGCATCTATAACAAGCACCACCTTCCCAACTATTCAGTTTTTGATGAGTACCGCATATTCCGTCCAGGCTCTGATGCTCTCGTTATTCACGTTGCTGGAGCGGATGTAGCTCTTGCTATCTGCGAGGACATTTGGCGCGAAGGTGGCCCCGTCTCAGCAATTGCCGAGGTAAAGCCGAGCCTGCTTCTGGCGCTCAATGGCTCACCTTTCGAACGCGAAAAAGACGAAGTTCGACTTCCCCTGGTTCAACGTCGTGCTGAGCAGGTTAATGCTCCCGTTGCCTATCTCAACCTCGTGGGCGCTCAAGATGACTTGGTCTTTGACGGTGGCAGCTTTGTCACCAATGCCTCAGGTAAAGTCCTAGCCCGTGCCCACCAGTTTGTGGAACAAACCTTGATGGTGGACGTAGAGGTCAAGGATTCCTCCACCCATGGTTCGCAGGTTGGTCCGGGGGTTGTGGTGGTTGAGGCTGGCTCTGGTCATCCTCAGCGAACCACACGTTCCAAGATTCCCTCCGAAGTGACGCCTCAGCTCGACAGTAACGAGCAGATTTGGGATGCACTCGTTCTTGGCATGCGGGACTATGTCGACAAGAACGGCTTTAATTCGGTCATTTTGGGACTTTCAGGCGGTATTGACTCGGCAGTGTGTGCAGCGTTGGCTGTGGACGCCATTGGTCCTGATCGTGTCTTTGGTGTTTCTATGCCGAGTAACTATTCCAGCGACCACTCGCGCTCGGATGCTGACGACCTTGCTGAACGTTTGGGAATCGATATCCGCACGGAAGCCATTGCTGACCTCGTTGAGCCAGTTGAATCACAATTACAGCTCGACGGAGTTGCAGCAGAGAATCTTCAGGCACGTATTCGCGGAATCATCCTGATGGGCCTCAGTAATGCCGAGGGTCACTTAGTTCTCACCACCGGCAATAAGACCGAAATCGCTGTTGGTTACAGCACGATCTACGGTGACAGCGTGGGTGGTTTCGCTCCCATCCGCGACGTTCCCAAGACACTGGTCTGGGAGTTAGCGCGCTGGCGCAATGAACATGCCCGTAAGAAGGGGCTGACTCCCCCCATTCCTGAGAACTCCATTACTAAGCCACCTTCGGCAGAACTTCGCCCCGGCCAGGTCGACCAAGACACTTTGCCTGAATATGACGTACTTGATGCGATCCTTGATGCCTACATCACTGAGCGCAGGAGCCACGCCGAGATTATTGCTCGAGGCTTTGATTCCGCCATGGTCGCTCGCGTGATCTCACTTGTCGACCGAGCAGAGTGGAAGCGCCGTCAAGGGGCCATCGGACCCAAGATTTCTGAGATGGCTTTTGGACGTGACCGCCGTCTGCCGGTGACTTTCACGCGTAACTAGACTAATTCCATGAGTGTTCACCCAGATCCCACTTCGGATGCCGTTTTGAAGCGTGTTCGCACGCGCCACTTTGCCCAGGCAAAGGCCAATGGCATCAAGATCACTGGCCTAACCAGTTATGACACTCTGACTGCCCAAATCTTTGATGAAGCTGGCATTGACTTCTTACTTGTTGGTGACTCCGCAGGTAACACCGTTCTGGGTTATGACTCCACCCTGCCTGTGACGGTGGACGAACTCATCCCCCTCACCCGTGCGGTTGCACTATCCGCCAAGCGTGCTTTGGTGATAGCTGACATGCCATTTGGTTCCTACGAAGAAGGACCTGAGCTTGCCCTGCGCACCGCGATGCGTTTCATGAAGGAAACCCATGCCCACGCAGTGAAGCTGGAGGGTGGTGTTCGTAGCGTTGACCAGATCCGCCGCATTGTGGAATCAGGCATACCTGTAATGGGTCACGTTGGGTTCACTCCCCAGAGCGAACATGGCCTCGGTGGCCACATGATTCAGGGCCGCGGAGCAGCTGCTGATGCAGTGTTGGAAGATGCCAAAGCTGTTGAAGCTGCTGGCGCGTTTGCTGTTGTCTTGGAAATGATTCCTGCCGAACTTGCGGCACGCATTACTGCTGAACTCAACATCCCCACCATCAGCGTGGGTGCAGGAGCAAACACGGATGGTCAGCTGATGGTATGGACAGACTTTGCTGGCCTCAACACTGGTCGTGTGCCCAAGTTTGTGAAGCAATACGCCAACCTGGGTGCAATCCTCAGCGATGCTGCAAAGGCTTTCAAAGCAGATGTGGAATCAGGAACCTATCCAGGCCCTGAACACAGCTACGAAGATAACTAACTAGTTACCTTCGCGCTCCGCGCGCTCTTCGGCTTCCCAGCGTGCGCTGTTCTCGCGCAGTTTCTCCATGGCGTGCTCTGCTTCGTGTGCAGTCTCAAATGGACCTACGCGCTCAGATGAGGGCGAAAGGAAACCCTTTTCAACTGCTTTGGTGTGCAGGTTGTACCAGAACATTTCACTTGGCTTGTCAGACATAAACTTAACCTTATGCCTAGAGATGCCGCAGGGGTTTTAATTCCCGGAGTTTTGAGCCCTGAACGTGCCGTTCCCAGTTCGATTACTCGACCTCCTTACGTAGGCAAAGTAACCCCTCCAGCCCATGTTGGCGGGGATATCTACGACGAAGAAACGATCGAAAAGATTCGCCGGGCTGGAAAAATTTCTTCGCAGGCTCTGGATCTTATTGGCTCACTCCTTACACCCGGAATGACCACAGACGAGATTGATCGCATAGGTCATGAGTTTGTTCTCGATCACGGCGCTTACCCCTCCACGCTCGGTTACCGCGGATACCCCAAGTCGCTCTGCACGAGCCTGAATGAGGTTATTTGCCATGGCATCCCCGATGACACTGTTCTTCAGGAGGGTGACCTTGTCAACGTGGACATCACCAGTTATCTGGATGGCGTTCATGGTGACACCAACCGCACTTTCATCGTAGGTGAAGGCACTCAGGAAGTACGTGACCTCGTTGAGCGCACCGAGGAGGCTCTGCGTCGCGGAATCAAAGCCGTTGCCCCAGGTCGCGAAGTCAACGTGATTGGTCGCACAATTGAGTCCTATGCCAAGCGTTTTGGTTATGGTGTTGTTCGTGATTTCACCGGGCACGGTGTGGGAACAAGCTTCCATTCAGGCCTAATCATCCCTCACTACGACTCTGCGCCGATGTATAACGATGTGATGGAGGTAGGCATGGTGTTCACGATTGAACCCATGCTGACCCTAGGAACACACGAGTGGGACATCTGGGCAGATGACTGGACTGTCACCACGAAAGACAAGTCGTGGACTGCACAGTTTGAACACACCCTTGTTGTTACCGAAACCGGTGCCGACATCCTGACACTCTCTTAACGCAACGACATACAAAGGTTTTTCATGCGCGCAACAGCTATTGGTATCGATATTGGCGGCACCGGCATCAAGGGTGGCTTAGTAGATGTCCTCTCCGGTGAACTTATTGGTGAACGCATCCGTGTTGCCACACCAGAAGGTGGCGAACCTGAGGACATTGCCCGCGTGGTCAGAGAAGTCATTGAACAACTCGATGCACCCGCAGACGTTCCGGTAGGTATTTGTTTCCCCAGCTCCATTCGTCACGGTGTGACCATGCTGGCTGCCAACATCTCCCAACGCTGGATTGGTTTTGAAGCAGAAAAGTTCTTTGAACAAGAACTCGGCCGCAACATTCACTTTGTGAACGATGCTGATGCTGCCGGCTATGCCGAGGTTGTATATGGAGCAGCCAAGGACCAGAAGGGTCTGGTCATCATGACCACTCTCGGCACCGGTATCGGTGCTGCCATGATTTATAACGGCGTGCTCATCCCTAACGCAGAGCTGGGACACCTGGAGATTGATGGCTTTGACGCTGAAAAGCGCGCCTCAGGCGTTGTACGCGAACGTGAGGGACTGAGCTACCCCGAGTGGGCTGAGCGTCTCCAGCGCTACTACAGCCACGTGGAGATGTTGTTCTCCCCTGAGTTGTTCATTGTCGGTGGCGGCGTCTCGAAAAGCTACGAGAAGTTCCTTTCCCTACTAGACCTTCGTACCCCGATTGTTCCTGCGAAGCTATTCAACAAGGCCGGCATCATGGGTGCCGCACGCTTAGCGTTCGATCTGGAGTAAATGAATGGGCCGGCTATTACGCCGGGTTCTGTCCGCTTCCGCGTGACGGCCATCTATCTCGGAATTACGTTGCCGCAATTCTCTAGCGGTCTACCCGAGAACTCAGCGAGTAGCTTCACCGTTCTCTGTCTGACCTTGCTCCGGGCGAGGTTTACCTAGCCAACCTGATCACTCAGGCTGCTGGTGGTCTCTTACACCACCGTTTCATCCTTACCGCCGGCGAACCGGAGGCGGTTTACTTTCTGTTGCACTGTTCTCGCGGGTTACCCCGGGTGGG
>JBEBAV010000040.1:0-11570 GCA_041158725.1 Actinomycetota bacterium | reverse complement strand
GTGCCACCCTTTGGCGCTATCCAGTGCGTGGAAGGCCCCGAACATACTCGTGGCACTCCACCAAACGTGGTGGAGATGGATTCACCCACGTGGATAGCACTCGCTACCGGTTCCCTGAGCTGGTCAGCAGCCTATGACGAGGGCAAGATCAGTGCATCGGGCGTGCGCAGCGATCTCAGTTCACAGCTTCCACTGGCACAATGGTGACATGAGTGAAAAAGAAACCGTGACAACCGAGCAGGTTACTGTTCGTCGATCCCCCAAGTTCCTGACATTCATGATCGTCGGAATCATCTTGGGAATTGTTGCTGCGCTGATTCTCACCTTTGCTCTGCCAAACGAGAGTGAGTTCACACTTACTCAGATCTTCGGCTTCATGCTCCTGATTACTGGAACCCTTGGTGGAACCCTCGGTCTGGTCTTTGCGCTGATTGCAGACCGCTACTACTCGCGCCACGTTGTCCAAGCAACGGCAGAGCACATTGAAGTAACGAAGAAGTAGTTCCTACTTCTTAGCTGAGCTGGTTACGCTCGACCCAGTCCAAGTACTCAGGGGTGATGGTGCCGGTGACGTATTCGCCGGTGAAGCAGCTGACATCCAGACCGGTGAGGTTTGAGCCCTCCATGATGGCTGCTTCCATGTCGGCGACTTCCTGATAAATCAGGTGGTCAGCACCGAGTTCTTGAGCAATCTCTGGAATCTTGCGTCCGTGAGCGATGAGCTCTTGACGAGAGGGCATGTTGATTCCGTAAACGTGGGGGTAGCGCACGGGGGGAGCAGCGGAGGTGAAGGTCACCTTGTTTGCACCGGCAGCACGGGCCATCTCGACAATCTCACGTGAAGTGGTACCACGCACGATCGAGTCATCCACAATGAGGACGTTCTTGCCCTTGAACTCTGCTGACATCGCATTGAGTTTCTGGCGGACAGAACGCTTGCGCTGTGCCTGGCCGGGCATGATGAAGGTGCGACCGACGTAACGGTTCTTGAAGAAGCCTTCGCGGTATTCAACACCCAGCTTGCGTGCCACCTGCATTGCAGAGGGACGAGACGAATCAGGGATTGGCATAACCACATCGATGTCGCCCAGAGGCGCATACTGTGCAACGGTGGCAGCCAGGCGGTCACCCATGCGCAGGCGAGTTTCGTAGACCGAGATGCCGTTCATGACCGAGTCAGGACGTGCGAGGTACACATACTCAAATGAGCAGGGACGAAGAATGGGGTTCCCGGCGCACTGACGTGAGAAGAGTTCGCCATCCTTGGTGATGAAGATGGCTTCGCCGGGCTCGACGTCACGCACAATCTCATAGCCGCCGCTTTCGAGAACGAGAGACTCAGAAGCAACGACGTAGTCGGCCTTACCGTTGTCAGCCTCACGCTTACCCAAGATGAGGGGGCGAATGCCGAAGGGGTCACGGAATGCGAGCAGACCGTGGCCGGCAATGATGGCGATGGTGGCATAGGAGCCTTCCACGCGCTTGTGGAGGTTCTCCACTGCGGTGAACAAGTGCTCAGGGCCCAGCTCAGAACCGGACACGGTTCCTTGAAGTTCGGTGGCCAGGACGTTGAGCAGAAGCTCAGTGTCACTCGAGGTGTTGACGTGACGACGGTCAATGCTGAAGAGGTCGTTGGTGAGTTCACGAGTGTTGGTGAGGTTACCGTTGTGAACCAAGATGATGCCGTAGGGAGCGTTGACGTAGAAGGGTTGTGCTTCTTCTTCGTTCGATGCAGCACCTGCGGTGGCATAGCGAACGTGGCCAAGGCCGACGTTACCCACCAGAGTGCGCATGTCGCGCGTGCGGAATCCTTCGCGAACCTGCCCCTTGGTTTTGTGCATGTGCAGGTGTGAACCTTCTGCTGTTGCGATACCGGTTGAGTCCTGACCGCGGTGCTGCAAAAGCAACAGTGCGTCGTAGATTTGCTGATTGACCGGCTCTGCTGAGACGATTCCGACGATGCCACACATGTGCGGTGGGAGCTCCTGAAAGTCGAGGGGCGTGAAGGAGCTCTGTCGAGTTCCTAGACAAGTCTGGCATATCTTTCCGGAGGATAGACTTGGTGTTGTGAGCCAGAATTCTTCCTACGCACGTGCGGGTGTAGACACCGCTGCCGGTGACCTCGCGGTCGAACTGATGAAGGCCTCGGTCAAGGCCACACACGGCCCCGAAGTTCTTGGTGGTGTAGGCGGTTTCGCAGGACTTTTCGACGTCTCTTTCCTCAAATCTTTTGACCGTCCCCTGCTGGCAACCAGCACCGATGGTGTGGGCACCAAGGTGGCAATTGCTCAGGCCTTAGACAAGCACGACACCATTGGTCAGGACCTGGTCGGCATGGTGGTCGACGACATCATCGTGTGTGGTGCACGTCCCCTGTTCATGACGGACTACATTGCCTGTGGCAAGGTTTTCCCTGACCGCATTGCAGCCATCGTGAAGGGCATCGCAGATGCCTGCTCCGCAACCGGTACTGCACTTGTCGGTGGCGAGACGGCAGAGCACCCTGGTCTTCTGGGTGTTGATGACTACGACGTAGCGGGTGCTGCAGTGGGTGTGGTTGAAGCAGCCGATGCTCTGGGTGCCGAGCGCGTAGTCAACGGTGACGTTGTCATTGCGATGGAATCCTCTGGTTTGCATTCCAACGGTTACTCACTCGTTCGCCACATTCTGGCCGAGAACAAGCTGGGTTACTCCGACCACTCCGCAGACTTCGGTGGTGTTGTGGGTGAAGTTCTGCTTGAGCCCACTCGTCTCTACACAGGCCCTCTCGTTGAGGTTCTTGCTGACCCAGCACTGGCTGGCAGCGTTCACGCTCTCAGCCACGTCACCGGTGGTGGCATCGCCGCCAACCTGGCTCGTGTTCTTCCTGTTGGTTCGTGGGTTGAAGTTGATCGCTCAACCTGGTCTCCGTCGAACGTCTTCCGTGTGCTGACCTCTCTCTCGGGTGAAACTCTCGAGAGTACCGAGGGAACCTGGAACTTAGGTATCGGCATGTTTGCTGTGGTGAGCGCAGGCTCTGCTTCTGCTGTCGTGAGCAAGCTTTCTTCGCTCGGTATTCCGTCGTGGGTTGTCGGTATGGTCTCCACCTCAGAGCGTGACTTCACCGGCTTTGAGCAGGGAGCCAAAGGTGTCAACGGTGGCGCTGTGCGCCTGGTGGGCAACTACGCCAACTAAGTCAGCGTTCTTGTGCTGATTCCTCTTCTTGTGACGGGTGTTGTCGGAGGATTTCTTTCCGGCTTCTTTGGTGTCGGCGGCGGCATCATCATGGTGCCATTGCTCATGCTGTGGGCGAAGTTTGATCAGAAGCGTGCTTCTGCCACGTCACTGTTGGCTATCGTTCCCACCTCACTCGTGGGCTCCCTCACCTATGCTGCACAAAGCCAGGTGGATGTCCTGGTGGCCGTCTTTGTCTCCATCGGCGCCATAGTAGGTGCTCCCTTCGGCTCAAAGCTTCTTCGAGTGCTTCCCGTCGCGGTGGTGCACTGGGTCTTCATCACCATGATGGTGATCGAGGCAGCACGTCTGCTTTTCGTCACCGACGAAACCCATGGCTCATTCGAGCTCACCATAGCCTCAGCCGTTGGTTTGATCGGCCTCGGCCTGCTGATGGGGGTTGCTTCGGGCATGCTGGGCATTGGTGGGGGCGTCATTGCCGTCCCCGTGTTTATGTCTGTCTTTGGACTGGCACCACTTCTGGCTAAGGGAACATCACTACTGGCCATGGTCCCCACTGCCATCTCAGGAACAATCCCCAACCTCAAGGCAGGACTCGTTGTCCTGAAAGAAGGACTCATTGTGGGAGTGGCTGCCGTTGCAGCAAGTTTTGGGGGAGTTGCAGTGGCGTTCGTCTTACCGGATCAACTCTCAGCACAACTGTTTGGAGTGTTATTGCTGGGTGTTGCTATTCAAAGCGCAGTGCTCCGGGTGAAGAGGAAGTAGTTAGGCGGAAGCCGCGGCTTCGCTTTCCTCGTCTTCATCGTCAGGGTAGAGGTCAGCCCACTTGTCGACGAATTCGTCGTTTTCGGAAACGTGACCAATCTCCTTCTCGAGTGCAGAGAGGTCAGTGTTTGGGCTGAAGTACTTCAGCTCGCGCGCAACTTTAGTGTGCTTCGCTTTTTGACGGCCACGCCCCATGCGTAACCCCTTACCTTGCTAACCGGGAAAAATTCACCGGATGACCATTAGGAAAAATCTAAGCGTAAGTCTAACACTCGCAAACCAGTGTTTAACTGAGCGGACCGCCACCGAGCAGGTAACCGGCACCAACAGCCAGGAGACCAATGGCGGTGCTCCCCACAATGTTGAGTCCCGCAACCATCCAGTGCCCGGCACGAAGTCGTTCAATCGAGTCCACGGCGAAGGTGCTCATCGTGGTTAAACCGCCACAAAAACCTGCCACGAGAACGAATGCCACTTCCGGGGCAAGGAGCGCGTTAGCGAGCAATGCAGTGAATAATCCCACCAGCAATGAGCCCACTGCATTGACCACAAAAATCCCAAGCGGGAAACCATCTTTCTTGGCGGGGAGAATGACCGTGCTGGCATAGCGCAGCCCAGCACCCAGTCCGCCGGCGATGATGGCAAGCAGCAAAGAGAAGAAGTTCATCGCTACACCGCCTTTCTGGGGGCTCGGCGCGAGGACTTCTGGGCGAACGGCGTTCCCACCCAGATGCCCAGCAGAGCAGCAAACAGACTCGTGCCTATAGAAAGTGCAAGATAACCCGCAGTGGCCCAAGGGTCTTGGACCAGTAAAGCCTGGAGCATCACACCGGAGAAGGTGGTGAAACCTCCCAGCACACCGGGGCCTACTGCCAGCTTCATCCAGTGCGGAGTTTTTGCTCTCGTCCAGATCCCGGCAACGAGGAAACCGAGCAGGAAGGAGCCAAAGGCATTAATCGTGATGATGCTCACCATCGACATCGTGAAAAAAATCAGGCTGAGCATAATGTCCAGCAGGATGCGTAAGGCGGTGCCAATCGCACCACCTATAGCAACGGGAATGAGATCTTTGTTCACGAACGAGGCACTAACTTAGTTCTCGTCTTTAGCGCGCTTGGCTGGCGTAATGGGCTTGCGAGCCATGGGTCGCACAGGCTCACCACGACGTGACTGTCCTGGGACTGGTCTGGAACGGCGACCATAAATCAGGTCTGTTGAGTCCAGCAACCAGGGCACGAGAGCAATGGCAACACCGTGCTCCATCATGAGCTTCATCTTGAGGCGACGAGCCTTGTGGTTGTGTAGCGCATGTTCCCACCAGTGACCCACGATGTATTGGGGCAGATAGACCGTCACAATTTCAGAGCCGTGTGATGCACGGTGTTCACGAATGTGCTGGATCAATGGCCAACTCAGATCCCGGTAAGGGGAGCTGATGATGCGCAGTGGCAAGTGAATATTTTGGCGAATCCAGTCCAGCTCGAGCTGAGCTGTGGCGACTTCGCTGATTGAGACGTGCACGGCCTCGATGGAGTCGTGACGAGCTGCAATGGCATAGTCGATGGCCTTGAGGATGGGCTTTTGCATCTTGCCCACCAGCACAATTGCGTGGTCACCCTTTGCGCCGAAGGTAGTTACCGCATCAACGGCAACCTCGGCAGCAACGTCGCGGTAGTAGCGGTTCACACCAATCATGAGGGTGTACAGGATCGGCATTGTGACGAACACAATCCATGCACCGTGTGTGAACTTGGTAATGGTGACAATCACCAAGACGGTTGCGGTGAAGGTCGCGCCCGTGATGTTGATCAGGCGAGAACGCTTGATGCTTCCGGGGTTGTCGGGCTTGGTCTTGAGGAGTTTGGTCCAGTGCACAACCATGCCGGTTTGGCCCAGGGTGAAGGAGACGAATACACCGATGATGTAGAGCTGAATCAGCTGGGTAAGGTCAGCTTGGAAGATAGCCAGGATGATGACCGCTGCAAGGCCGAGAGCAATCACACCGTTGGAGTAGATGAGGCGGTCACCACGAGTCTCCAGTGCCTTGGGTGCGTAGCCGTCGTGGGCAAGAACAGAACCAAGGAGAGGGAAGCCATTGAAGGCTGTGTTCGCTGCCAGCAACAAAACCAGTGCGGTGCCAGCCTGAATCGCATAGAAGAACACAGTGTTGTTACCAAACGTGGCAGCAGCAATCTGCGCAATTAGCGAGCGCTGAGGAGACGTTTCACAGTTGGCATAGCCAATGAGGTGACAGGCGTCTTCGGCGTAGTGCACGTTTGAAATGAACGCCATCGTGATCAAACCAGCGAACAGGGTGATTGCAATCGCACCCATGATGACGAGCGTGGTTTGAGCATTCTTAACCTTGGGAACACGGAATGCAGGGACACCGTTCGCGATGGCCTCGACACCGGTCAGTGCGGCACAGCCACTGGCGAAGGAACGCAGGAGGAGGAGTACTAGAGCGGCTTGAGCCACGCTCTCGCCTTCAACCATGTACTGAGCAGATTCAGCAATAGGTGCGTCACCCATCAGTGTGCGGGTGATGCCCACCACAATCATGATGAAGACGCTGCCAACGAAGAAGTAGGTGGGGAAAGCAAAAGCTTTTCCTGATTCCCGAACACCACGCAGGTTGATGGCGGCCAAGATCAGCACGAAAACAATAGCCAGCAGCACACGCTCAGGGGCGAGTTCGGGAATAGCCGAGATGATGTTGTCCACGCCCGAGGCAACAGACACTGCCACGGTCATGACGTAGTCAACGAGCAACGCTGAGGCGACAACGACGCCAGACTTCTCGCCGAGGTTCTTGTGAGCTACCTCGTAGTCTCCACCACCGGAAGGGTATGCCTTAATCAACTGCCGGTAACTGGCAATGACCACAATCATGAGCAGGATCACGCAGGCGGCAATCCAGGGAGCAAAGCTGAGGAAGGCGAGACCACCGATGAGCAGAATCATCAACAGTTCTTGCGGGGCATATGCCACAGAGGAAAGCGGGTCACTGGCAAAGATAGGCAAAGCGATGCGCTTCTTGAGCAGCTCACCCTCCAACATCGCCGTGGGGAGGGGATCACCAATGATCCAGCGTTTGGGTGACTTCGATTCAGGGAATGACCCAGTATCAGTGTTCTCAGGACTCACGAAGAGCTACTTTACGCCGATTCATCCACGAGAGAACTCACATTTATTCGTTACAAAGAAGTGCCAGACTGTGGAATGTGTATTTCTTAGCTAAAGCCAGTATGAAAAACCGCGCACTCATTGCGCTGGTCACCATTGTTGTAGCCATCTTCGGAGGGCTCGCACTCACTAACCTCAAGCAGGAACTGGCGCCGAGCGTCCAGTTCCCTCAGCTGGCTGTGCTGACCGTCTATCCCGGTGCTGCACCGGAAGTGGTCAACCAGGACGTCTCCACCCCCATTGAAACGGCTATTCAGGGTGTTCCGGGTATCGAAAACACCACAGCAACTTCCAGCACCAACTTGAGCCTGATTTCGGTGTCCTTTACCTATGGCACCGACCTGATCATTTCTGAGCAGAAGATCAACCAGGCGATCAACCGCATCAAGTCTCAGCTGCCGACCGATGTTGACCCTCAGGTCATTTCCGGATCCTTCAGTGATTTCCCCGTGATGCAGATTGCCGTCTCAAGTGACCTGAGCACTCTCGAACTGGCAGACATTCTGCGCAACTCAACCCTGAACGACATCAAAGATGTAGAGGGTGTTCGTGATGCAGCACTCTTGGGTGCTCCCGAGAAGCGCGTCACCATCGAGCCCAACCAGGCAGAACTTCGTGCACAGGGTCTCACCTCCGCGGCGATCAAGGACACTCTGGACGCCAACGGTCTGCTCATCCCTGCTGGTGAAATCACCGAGAATGATCAGACCCTGTCGGTCCAGATCGGCGAACGCATCAACTCTGTTGATGCCATCGCTGCCCTTCCCATCACGGGGGCAAACGGTCCAGGAGTTGTCACGATCGGCTCCGTTGCGACTGTTGCCCTCACAGATGCACCCACCACCACACTCTCTCGTGTAAACGGTAAGCCAGCACTCACCATTGCGGTGACCAAGCTTCCCGCTGCCAACACTGTTGACGTATCCAAGGCAGTGAGCAAGGTTCTCCCCACTTTGGAAACAAGCCTGGGAAACAACGCTGTCTTCACCACCGTGTTTGACCAGGCTCCTTTCATTGAGAAGTCGATTGAGTCCCTCACAACCGAAGGTCTGCTGGGTCTGCTCTTCGCGGTCATCATCATTCTGATCTTCTTGATGTCGATTAGATCCACCCTGGTTACCGCCATCTCCATCCCCACCTCGGTGCTGATTACCTTCATTGGTCTTCAGGCTGCGAACTACACCCTCAACATCCTGACCCTGGGCGCATTGACCATTGCGATTGGTCGTGTGGTCGATGACTCCATCGTGGTTATCGAGAACATTAAGCGCCGCCTCGTTCCAGGTGTCGACCGCGCAGCAACCATCGTGGACGCCGTCCGTGAAGTTGCCGGCGCGATTACTGCCTCCACCGCAACCACTGTTGCCGTGTTCTTGCCTCTAGCCTTCGTTGGCGACATCACCGGTGAGCTCTTCCGCCCCTTCGCGCTGACCGTCACCATCGCATTGGTTGCATCGCTTCTGGTGTCGCTCACCATCGTTCCCGTGCTGGCTTACTGGTTCCTGCGCGCACCCTCTGAGACAGGCAAGAAGGCAGCTCAGGCTAAGGCTGCTGAACTCGCAGGTGAAGAGAAGCCCGGCTTCCTCCAGAAGGGCTACCTCCCTGTTATCAACTGGACCCTCAAGCACTCGGTCACAACCATTCTTTTGGCTGTCCTGGTTCTTGTTGGAACCGGTGCAATCCTGCCGCTCATGAAGACCAACTTCCTCGGATCCTCCGGACAGAACACCTTCACGGTGACCGAAGCAATCAAGCCCGGCACCAGCCTGGAAGCACAAGATGTGATGGCAACCGATATTGAAGGTGCCCTACTCGACACCCCTGGTGTTGAGATTGTCCAGGTCTCCATCGGTTCTTCCGGTAACGCACTTCGTGACGCATTCGTCGGCGGTGGCGATACTGCCATCACTTTCTCCGTCACAACCAAGGATGGTGGCGACCAGCAGAAGATCCAAGATGCTGCTCGTGTAGCCGTTGAGAAGGTCGCCGACAAGGACACCATCACCATTGGTGCACAAAGTGGTTTCGGTGCCTCGAGTGACATCGCTATTGACATCACTGCTCCCAACCAGGAATCTCTGGATAAGGCTTCAGCTGCAGTGGACAAGGCCATGCGTGATCTTCCTGGAGTCAAGCAGGTCACCAGCAACCTCACCGAAGCTCGCCCCTACATTGCTGTCACGGTCAACCGTGACGACGCTGCAGCTGCCGGCTTCTCCGAGGTCGCGCTCGCGGGATATGTTGCTCAGGCCATGCGCCCCACCACCATCGGCACTGTCGTGATTGAGGGAACCACCCTCGACATCTACATCGCGTCGAATGATCCCCCCACCACCGAAGCAGAACTTGCTGCACTGACTGTTCCCACCGCTACCGGTCTGGTTCCACTGGACAAGCTGGCTACTGTGAGCGTCAAGGATGGCCCTGCCACCGTGACCACGGTCAAGGGTCAGCGCAGTGCAACAGTCACTGTTACGCCAAACAGTGAAGACTTGGGCACCGCAACTGCCGAGGTAACTAGAGCACTCAAGGACATCAACCTTCCTGCGGGTGCTAACGCGAAGATTGGTGGCGTCAGCGCCGACCAGGCTGCCGCGTTTAGCTCGTTGGGTATTGCTGTGCTGGTTGCCATCCTCGTGGTTTACATCATCATGGTTGCCACCTTCGGTTCGCTCCTGCAGCCGCTGTTGCTCCTGATCTCTGTCCCCTTCGCAGCAACGGGTGCGATCGGTCTGCAGGTCATCACTGGAGTTCCGCTCGGTGTTCCTTCCTTCATCGGTCTGCTGATGCTGGTCGGTATCGTCGTGACGAACGCCATTGTGCTCATCGACTTGGTCAACCAATACCGCAACAAGGGCTTGGCTGTGAAGGAAGCCCTCGTTGAGGGTGCAACACGTCGTCTGCGCCCGATTCTGATGACTGCTCTGGCAACAATCTTCGCCTTGATCCCTTTGGCTATTGGAATCACCGGCTCCGGTGGATTTATCTCCCAGCCTCTGGCCATTGTGGTTATTGGTGGTCTGATTTCTTCCACCCTGCTGACCCTCATTGTTCTTCCCACCATCTACAACCTGGTTGAGGGTGGTCGCGAGAAGCGCAAGGCAAAGCGTGCCGAGAAGAAGGCAGCCAAGGCTGGAACCACAGCCGCGGCGCCAACAACCAAGGAGCCTGTCTTTGACACTCTCGTTGTCGAGGACGACGGAGACGACGACACTCCTATACGTCGCCGCACCCCTTCTGCCTAACTAGGCTGGAGGGATGAAGACATCCCGCCTCGCATTGTGGTCACTGGTTTCGGTGGCCGCAATGTGGGGCGTTGCCTTTGTCGTAATGAAACCGGCAATTGCCCAGCAGCCCTTCTTTGACTTCCTCGCCATTCGTTTCACGATTGCAGCGGCAATCATGCTGCTCATTAAGCCCAAGGTGGTCTTGGCGCTCAAAGGCAAGATGCTTGCTGTTGGTGCAACATTGGGCGTGGTGCTTGGTCTGGCCTATGTCACGCAAACCATTGCTTTAGAGATGACAACGGCAGCAATCACGGGTTTCCTCACCGGAACCTATGTCGTGCTGACCCCGGTCCTGGGCTGGCTCATCTTCCGCCGCACAGTGGGAATCAAAGTCGCAATCGGAGCAGTGTTGGCCCTGATCGGTTTGGCACTGATCTCCATTACGGGTGTCTCGATTGAGGTTGGACAGATCTGGGGGATCATCTGTGCTGTTCTCTATGCCCTCCACATTGTGGGTCTGGGGAAGTTTAGTTCCGGCCTTGACTCCTATGCTCTGACCTTTGTGCAGTTGTTGTTTGTTGCGGTGGTGTGCTGGATTGGTGCACTCCCAGATGGTTATCAAGGTCCGCCCACGGTGGATGTCTGGCTGGCCGTACTCTTCACCGCTATCTTTGCCACTGTTATTGGCTTCTTTGTTCAGACCTGGGCGCAAGCCCAAATGGAGCCTTCACGTGTTGCGATCATCTTGACCCTCGAGGTTGTTTTCACTGCCGTCTTCTCTGTTGCTGTGGGACAAGAAGTGCTGGCGCTGAAGACCATTATTGGTGGTGCCTTCATGGTCGCCGCCATGGTGATTGTGGAGATGCCGACCCGTGGTCGTAAGGAACACATTGCCGGAACTCCCGCTGAAAATGATGACGACGATGTCGTCCCGCTTGAGCCTCTCGCACACTAGGAAAAGTCCTTCTGCAGGGGCAGATAAACTGAGGTCATGACTTCTGCACGCGAACAGCTGATCAACTTCATCAAAGAAGAAGCCGTCTTCCACGGTGACTTCACCCTGACCAGCGGTAAGAAGGCCACGTATTACGTGGACATGCGCAAGATTTCTCTCGACCACCGCGTTGCCCCCCTGATTGGGCAGGTCATGCTGGACGTGCTGGCACAGATCCCCAACGTTGACGCAGTCGGCGGCCTCACCATGGGTGCTGACCCTAT
>JBEBAV010000039.1:0-9589 GCA_041158725.1 Actinomycetota bacterium | reverse complement strand
CATCCAGCTCGTCCCCGTGCCAGAGTGCAGAACAGGAAGCCAGCACCAGCTCAAGGGCGCCAACGATGACAAGTTATCTGCTTGCTGGTGGTGGAACTGCAGGCCATGTCAATCCCATGCTGGCCATGGCTGATGCTCTTCGTGAGCGAGAACCTGATGCACAGATTGTTTGCGTGGGAACTGGAGAAGGCCTTGAATCGTCTTTGGTTCCCGCTCGCGGTTTTGAACTTGTGACCATCCCGCGCATACCTTTTCCCCGTTTGAGGGGGATGGTGCGCACGTCTCGAAACTTCCTCGCTGGATGGCCCAAGGCCGTCGAGACGATTACTACGCTCATTCACGAGCGAAACGTGGATGTGGTCATTGGTGTTGGCGGATACTCAGCCGCGCCAGCCTATGCAGCAGCTCGCAAAACCGGAGTTCCCTATGTCATTCATGAAGCCAATGCGAAGCCGGGACTTGCCAATAGATGGGGTGCGCGCCACACACCCTATGTTGGTGTGACGTTTGCCGGAACCCCTCTTCCACACGCCACCACTGTGGGAACACCGTTGAGGAAAGAAATCGAGAACCTCGATATCCCGTCACAACGAGTGGCAGCTCGGAAGCACTTTGGGCTGGACGTGAACCGCCCCGTTCTTGTCGTCACCAGCGGTTCACAAGGTGCTCGTTCAATCAACACCACCATTGCTCGCTCGGCAACTGAGATTGTGGCTGCCGGTTATCAAGTCCTTCACATCGTTGGTCAGAACAAGCCAGAAGTGGTCCCCGAACTGTCGGGGTATTTTGCCCTGGATTACTGTGACCGCATGGACCTCGCGCTCGCAGCAGCGAATCTCGTGGTTTCTCGGGCAGGATCTGCCACTGTCTCGGAGCTTTCCGCACTGGGAGTTCCCGCTGTCTACGTTCCTTACCCGGTGGGTAACGGTGAGCAGCGGTTCAACGCTGCTGGGGTAGTTGCTGCTGGGGGAGGCATCATGGTTGATGATGGTCGCTTCACTCCAGCATGGGTCACCTCAACGTTGATTCCGTTGCTGCGTGACGAAGCAGCACTTGAAGAGATGGGTAGTCAGGCTTCAACGGTGGGTGTGCGTGACGGAACGAAGCGGATGATGAATCTCATCGATGCCGCCCTGTCATCGGCTTAGCCTCAGCTTTCTGCGTTATAACGGAACGTGGTGGCTTTTTGCTGCCCGTCAGAAGAGAGCTCTCCCGTGATTAAGCCAGATACCAGCGTTGTTGCCCCTGAAAACTTGGGCACCGTTCACATGGTCGGTATTGGTGGTTCCGGAATGAGCGGTATTGCTCGACTCTTCTTGGCTAACGGAATAACTGTTACCGGTTCTGACGTTCGTGATTCTTCCAATATTCAGGCACTGTGCGACCTTGGTGTTGTTGTGCACATTGGCCATGATGCAGCAAACCTAGGCGATGCTGAAACTCTTGTGGTGACCGGCGCTCTATGGCAGGACAACCCTGAATATGTGCTTGCACAACAGCGCGGACTGACAATTTTGCACCGTTCACAAGCCTTGGAATGGTTGACTCGTGGTTCGCGACTTGTTTCCGTTGCCGGTGCACACGGCAAGACAACCTCCACGGGAATGATTGTCACCGGATTACGTGAACTCGGTGCTGACCCCAGTTTTGTCAATGGCGGCGTAGTGCAGTCTTACGGCTTGAGTTCCGCCTATGGCGAGGGCGAATTGTTTGTTGTGGAAGCCGATGAGTCTGATGGCTCATTCTTGCTCTATGACACCTCCGTTGCACTTGTGACCAACGTGGATGCTGATCACCTTGATCACTATGGTTCCCTCGAGGCATTCGACCAGGCCTTCGTTGATTTCACTTCTGCTGCCAAAGAACTCGTTGTCATTTCGAGCGACGACCCTGGAGCTGTTCGGGTGACCAGCAAGATTTCAGGTCCCCGCATTCTCACCTTCGGTGAAGCAGCACATGCGGATGTTCGACTGGCGCATATTGACACCACGACAGGTGGGGTCACTCTGACCATTGAGTATCTGGGTACGAATTACACCGCTCAGCTCAAGGTTCCGGGCCGCCACAATGCAATCAACGCAGCGGGAGCCTTTGCCACGCTCGTTGGACTAGGTTTTGATGCTTCGTCCTCCCTGGCCGGTATTTCAGAGTTTGGTGGCACCGAGCGTCGTTTTGAATTGCATGGCATTCGCCGAGGTGTGAGCGTCTATGACGACTATGCCCATCACCACACTGAGGTCAATGCTGTTCTTTCCGCAGCCCGCACGGTTGTGGGAGAGGGTCGCATCATCGCGGTGCACCAGCCACACCTCTATAGCCGAACCCAACACTTCTGCGGTGAATTCGCTCACACGCTAGAGAACGATGCAGACCTGACCGTAGTTCTCGATGTCTACGGTGCTCGTGAGGACCCAGTTCCCGGTGTCACTGGTGCCCTCGTGTCTGAGAAGTTCACTGATCAGTCCAAGGTGGCGTTCATTGCCGATTGGCAGGCTGCTGCCGACCACATCGCCTCAATTGCTCAGCCTGGTGACTTCGTCATTACCTTGGGCTGTGGAGATGTGTATCGCATCATTCCTCAGATTCTGGCCTCGCTCGAAGCAACTGAGTAGTCGATGAAACGACCCGTTGGCCCTGGCGGAGTGAATGCTCCTGGACCTCGTCCTGCCCAGCCGGCGGCACGAGTGCAACCACCTGCGCAGCAGTCTGCCAAGCCTGCCAAATCTCCCAAGCCCGCCAAACTCGCCAAGCCTGTAAATGAGCCCAAAGCTCCCAAGCTGACACGTGCTGAGCGCAAGTCACAGCAAGCTGCCGCTCGAACCACCTCACGAGTTGCTCCGGCAGTTAGGTCAACAGCTGCTCAGGCTTCAGGAAGCCGTGTTCAAGGAATTCGTCGCCCTGCCTCCGAGTTGGGTCTATTTGTCGTTCCTAGTGCTCCTGAAGCTCGTTCAGAGCCTCGCCGGCCTGCTCGTCGTCTCACTAAGGCGCAGCAAGAAGCAGCAGAGGCCAAGCGCAAGCTCAAAGAGGCCGTCAAGGCCCGTAAAGCATTCGAACGTGATGAAGTTCGTCGATTTACTGCGCACTTGCGCCGCCGGAGAATCATCTGGGGCTCGGTCGCAGGTTCGCTGGCTGCCATTTTGATTTTCGTCAGCGTAGGAGTTTTCACCCCAGTAATGGCCCTGCAGACCATTGCTGTTGAGGGAGCAACTCGCGTTCCTGCTGACCAGATTGTGACTGCTCTGCAGCCTCAAATCAATAAGCCCCTGCCTCTGGTCGACATGGGCGCTGTGCGGAAAGCAGTTGAAGCGCAACCTCTAGTGAAGAGCTACTCCACCGTGGCTGTACCTCCCCACACGCTCGTGATCAAAATTGTGGAACGTGGCCCTATCGGTTATCTCCTAGTGGATGGCAACCTCATCATGGTGGACCCAGCAGGTGTCATCTTGGAGCAATCAGCGGAGCGTATCCCAGGACTTCCACTTCTCACGGTTGAGGGTGGAAGTGCGCAGTCGAAGGGGTTCACTGCAGCAGTTGATGTCATCAATTCACTTCCCAGTTCCCTGGCTGGGCAGCTGGATGAAGTGATCGCGAACAGCACTGATGACGTCACCCTGGTCTTGATCGGCGGGGCTCGTGTCTTCTGGGGTGGTCCTGAGAATGCGGCGATGAAGAACCGGGTGTTGTCTCAACTTCTTGCCGTGAATCCAGTTGGTTCGGTCAGTGAATACGACGTCTCGTCGCCAAAAACTGCCGTCGTTCGCTAATTCATTTGCGTATCTGATTTCTTCTGGCGTGTCGCGCGGGGGAGTGCCGTGCTTCGACCTACTCTCAAATCAAGAAATGCATACTGAGCATAACTTTAAGGTTCGACTTGAACTTTAGGGTTCTAGCGGAGGCCACATCGTGTCAATGAATCAGAATTACCTCGCCGTCATCAAGGTGGTCGGCGTCGGCGGTGGTGGCGTTAACGCAGTGAACCGCATGATTGAGCTTGGACTCAAGGGTGTTGAATTCATCGCAGTGAACACCGACGCACAGGCCCTCCTGCTTAGCGAAGCAGACGTCAAGCTCGACATCGGTCGTGAGCTCACTCGTGGTCTAGGCGCAGGCGCTGACCCCGAGGTTGGCCGCAAGGCAGCCGAAGACCACGCAGAAGAGATCGAAGAAGCGCTCGCAGGCGCTGACATGGTCTTTGTCACTGCTGGTGAAGGTGGTGGTACCGGAACCGGTGCTGCACCCATCGTGGCAAAGATTGCAAAGTCCATTGGCGCACTGACTATCGGTGTTGTAACTAAGCCCTTCGGTTTCGAAGGAAAGCGCCGTGCAGCACAGGCCGACAGTGGTGTTGCTGCTCTTCGTGCAGAAGTTGACACGCTCATCGTCGTTCCCAACGACCGCTTGCTGGAGATCAGCGACCGCAGCATCTCCGTGCAGGAAGCTTTCGCCACCGCTGACCAGGTACTCCTGGCCGGTGTTCAAGGAATTACAGACCTCATCACCACTCCCGGTCTGATTAACCTCGACTTCGCAGACGTGAAGTCGGTAATGCAGGGCGCTGGATCTGCCCTGATGGGAATCGGCTCCTCGCGCGGTGCAGACCGTGCGATCAAGGCAGCTGAGCTGGCCGTAGCCTCACCCCTGCTTGAGGCCAGCATCGAAGGCGCTCGTGGCGTCCTTCTCTCCATCCAGGGCGGATCCAACCTTGGTCTCTTCGAGATCAATGACGCTGCTGCACTGGTCGGCGAAGCCGTTCACCCTGAGGCAAACATCATCTTTGGTGCCGTCATTGACGACACCCTGGGTGACGAAGTTCGCGTCACGGTTATCGCCGCTGGTTTCGATGGCGGAGAACCCACGCACAAGGCTATGCCTCGTCGCGTCTTTAACTCGACAGACACTGGTTCGGTTCTGCCCGCAGGTGACAGCATTTACGCCGAAACCCCCATCGTCTCTTCGACCACCGGTGTATTCGCAGATGATGAGCTGGCTGCAGTTCTCTCCACTCCAGCAACCACAAGTCACGTATCCGTGACCCCCTCTTATGTCGACGAGGATGACGACCTCGACATCCCCGACTTCCTCAAGTAAGTGAGCGCCTCCCTAGCCGAGCGCCTCGCGCTTGTACAGGAGGGAATCGCTGATGCGGCCCGAAATGCTGGGCGTGACGTCAACGATCTCACCACAATTGTGGTGACCAAGTTCCACCCTGCTCAGCTCGTCCGTGATCTCTACGATCTGGGCGTTCGAAACGTAGGGGAGAACCGTCACCAAGAGGCAGAGGCCAAAGCCGCCGAATTGGCTGACCTAGATCTCACCTGGCACTTCATTGGCCAACTCCAGTCCAACAAGGCTCGAGCAGCTCGTAAATACGCCAGTGTTGTGCACTCTGTAGACCGCGAAAGTTTGGTTGCTTCTCTCGGAAACGCTGCTTTCGCCCCCACCGGGGAGCCTGAAAACAACGTCGTTCCTGTCCTGGATTGCTTTGTTCAGCTCAACCTCACCCAAGACCCAGGTCGTGGAGGGGTTCAACCAGCAGATGTAGTTGAACTAGCTGAACTCGTGGCATCACAGCCCAGCCTCAATTTGCTCGGCGTAATGGCAGTTGCGCCACTGGATGAGGAACCTCGCGTGGCCTTTGCGCGGGTGCGTGCTGCGTCTGAACGAGTACAGGCGGTGATCCCCACAGCGACTTACATTTCTACGGGCATGTCCCATGACTATGCAGCTGCCATTTCAGAAGGTGCGACACACCTACGAATTGGCTCCGCAATCACGGGAAACCGCCCCGTTTCCGGTTAATCTCAATTAGACGCTTTATTCCTGGAGGTACTCAATGTCCAATCCACTCAAGAAGACCATGGTCTATCTCGGTCTCGCTGATGAGGACACGAGCTACGACGCACCCGCCTACGCTGCAGCACCTCAGGTTGCTCCCGTGTCCGCTGGTCGCGCACAGGTAACCCCCCTTCGCCGTAACACCGCTAAGAACCAGGCAGCGAGCGACATGAACGAAATCGTCACCGTGCACCCCAAGCAGTACTCGGACGCAAAGGTCATTGCTGAGAACTTCCGCGAGGGCGTTCCTGTCATCATGAACCTCTCGCAGATGACCGAAACTGACGCTCGTCGTCTCATCGACTTCGCTTCAGGCCTCTCTCAGGGTCTCTTCGGAAAAATCGAGCGTGTCACCAGCAAGGTATTCCTGCTCTCCCCAGCACACGTTGCTGTCTCGGGCGATGCAGCTGCAGAGACCGCTGAAGTCGACACCACCTTCTTCGGAGAATAAGTAGCCCGCCGCTTCAGGTGGCTGCTGCTGGATTTAAATGATGTCTGTCATCGGCTTACTAGGTGTAGTTCTTTACTACGCTCTCTTGGTGTTTGTCATTGCCATGTGGGCACGACTTATTCTCGATTTCCTTCGGGCTATGCGTCCTGGATGGCGACCACCCTCGTTTTTGCTCGTGATTAGTGGATTTGTTTACACGCTCACTGATCCTCCGATGAAATCGGTGCGCCGTTTCGTCAAACCCATGAGTTTCGGAGCTATCGCGCTGGACTTTGGCTGGACAGTAGTCATGTTGGGTGCCATCATCCTGATGTACATCGCCGAATATTTGATGGTTCTCTAAGAACTAGCCCTCAATCTTTCTCAACTGTTTTCTTCCGCTCCCACTCTTTTGGTAGCGTTAGGGAAGTTGCTCTTCAGTAACGACTTTTTGTATCTCTCACTAGAGGATGGCTCGACATGGCATTACTGCCAGAAGACGTAGTAAACAAGCGCTTTCAGCAGACCAAGTTCCGCGAAGGTTACGACCAGGACGAGGTTGACGATTTTCTCGACGAAATCGTTGTTGAACTTCGTCGCTTGAGCGCCGAGAACGAAGAACTTCGCACCAAGCTCGAAGCTGCTGAAGCCCGTCTTGAAGGTGGCGAATCCGCTGCTCCTGCTCGTCCGGTCACTACTCCTGCCCCTGCTGTTGTTGATGACTCCAGTGCTACTGCTAGTGCGAACGACCTCTTGACACTGGCTCGTCGACTGCACGAAGAGCACGTCCGCGAAGGTGTTGAGAAGCGCGATGCTCTCATCGCTGAAGGACACGAGACCGCTACTCGCCTGGTTTCTGAGGCAGAAGCAACTGTCAAGGCTCAGCTTTCTACTCTGGAAACTGACAAGGCAGCACTCAAGAGCGCCATTGCTGAACTCACTGGTTTCGAGAAGGAATACCGCGAAAAGCTTCGTGGATTCATTTCTAACCAGCTGGTCGAGCTCGACGAGCTCTCCGTCACTGATAACTCAGCCAAGAACTAACGGTGGCTGTTAAGCGGCCCGTGTGGGCTGTATTGACGCTTCTGGGCATCACTGCACTCGTTATCTACCTAGCTGACCAGCTCAGCAAAATGTGGGTAATGTCCACCCTCGCTGAGGGAGTGAGTGAACCTGTGCTGGGAGATTTCCTCCAGTTCTATTTCCTGCGTAACCCTGGTGCAGCATTTTCGTTGTCCTCTGGAACAACCTGGGTTTTCTCGATTCTTGCTGCCGTGGTGACCGTGGTCATTATCGTTTTTGCGCGCAAGATCCGATCAATTGCGTGGGCGGTCGTTTTTGGCTTGTTACTGGGTGGCACGCTAGGGAATCTGACTGACCGCTTAACAAAAGTCAACGGCCAGGGAGTGGTTGAATTCGGTCACGGCCTCGTAATCGATTTCATCTTTACGCCTTGGATGATGCCCGCCATTTATAACATCGCAGATATCGCCATCGTCTCGAGTATGTGCTTGCTGGTGTTGCTCACTCTGCTGGGTATTCACATCGATGGCAGCCGAGAAGCGCGCACAAAGCGTGGCGGTGACAACTCTGATGCCAGTGCAACAGTCCTGCTCGGTGCGGCAGGAACGACGTCCAGTGTTTTAGGCGGTGAACAATCCGTGGGGATTGATGGCACAGTCGATGCTGGCTCCGGTGATGGTGGCGCAGGTGGAGACTAGATCCACGCCTGTTCCCGATGGCCTCGATGGTGTTCGGGTTGATGCAGGTATTGCGCGACTTTTTGGCTTCTCACGAACTCAAGCGGCTGACATTGCTGAAGCTGGCGGTGTTGAGCAAAACGGTGTCGCTCTGGGCAAATCTGACAAGCTGCGAGCTGAAGCAACGCTCACGGTTTCTTGGGAAGAGAAGCGTGGGCCAGAGATTGTTCCCATGATGGTTCCCGATTTTGGCATCGTCTATGACGATGACGACTTCGTTGTCGTGGATAAGCCTGTCGGTGTTGCAGCTCACCCCGCAGCGAGCTGGGATGGTCCCACGGTGTTGGGTGCTTTGGCTGCTTCCGGATTCACCATTGCCACCTCCGGAGCTGCGGAGCGAGCTGGAATTGTTCACAGGCTCGATGTGGGAACCTCAGGTTTGATGGTTGTGGCAAAGAGCGAGAAGGCTTACAGCGCGCTCAAGCAGGCGTTCCACGACCGTGAGGTCAACAAGATTTATCACGCCGTCGTGCAGGGGCATCCTGATCCTCTGGCAGGAACTATTGACGCACCTATTGGCCGTCATCCTCGCTCGGACTGGAAGTTTGCCGTCACGAACGAGGGTAAGCATGCGGTCACGCACTACACAACCTTGGAGGCGTTCCCGTTCGCATCACTCCTCGAGATCAAGCTCGAGACTGGTCGTACACACCAGATTCGCGTTCACATGGCTGCACAGCGCCACCCGTGCGTCGGAGACAGCCTGTATGGCGCAGATCCCTCACTGAGTTCCCGCTTGGGATTAACTCGACAGTGGCTACATGCTCACAAGTTGGGCTTCACTCACCCCTCAACTGGCGAATATGTCGAGTTCACCTCGCCCTATCCTGCCGATCTCCAGCACGCTCTCGACGTGCTCTCAGCGGGCTAACCTTCAAGTCCTAGGCAAAGGTTTACACCCCAGGAGTTTCCCGGCGTGTCGCATGTGGCTAGTCTGGTACGACACGCCGTAACTCGCCCCAGATTTCAAGGAAGTGACCATGCCAGAGCAATCCCGCAACAAGCAGGAAGTGCTCATCGTCACCGGTATGTCTGGTGCCGGCCGTTCCACGGTCGGTAATGCTCTTGAGGACCTCGATTGGTATGTCGTGGACAACCTGCCACCACAGATGTTGCGCCCGCTTGTCGAGCTAGCAGATAAGGCTGGAGCTAACCTGCCCAAGATTGCGGCTGTGGTGGATGTTCGTGGCCGTGACTTTTTTGAGAACCTGCAGGAAATCATTCAGTCCATGCCGGCTGAGACAGTCGTTCGTGTCTTGTTCTTAGACGCAACTGATGCGTCACTCGTGCGCCGCTTTGAGTCTGTTCGTCGCCCACACCCCCTTCAAGGCGACGGCACAATCCTTGACGGCATCATTGCAGAGCGTTCGCGCATGACAGCTCTGCGCGAAAGCAGTGACATCGTTATCGACACGAGCGATCTCAACATCCACCAGCTGTCCACACTCATCACTGAGCAGTTCGCCCAGGAGAACACCGCAGGTGTTCGCCTCAACCTGATGAGTTTTGGATTCAAATACGGAACCCCCACTGATGTGGATCTCATTGCTGATGGCCGCTTTTT
>JBEBAV010000038.1:0-11270 GCA_041158725.1 Actinomycetota bacterium | reverse complement strand
TCGCTGTTTCCGGTATCTTTGAATCTGACTTAACGTGACGCAGTGACCGGTTCTGGTGTCATGCGGAATACGTGGAGGAGACAAATAGTGCGGTTCCTGATTGCCATCGGTGTGTTTGCCGTGGCTGCAGTGTTGCTGGGTGTCGGTGTTGTCCAGAAAGTGTTTTTTGCTGGCGACGAATACATGACCATCAGCACAACAGTTGAGCCCAATGCTCCCTACATGGTCATTGATGGCAAGACCCTCACCTTGCACGGCACTAATCCCGTCATCACTGTGTCCGGAGCTAAAGAAACCTTTGTTGGTTTCGGACGTTCTGAAGACGTGGCTGCCTGGATTGGACCAGACGACTATGACGTCTTGAAGTACTCGGTCAAGAAGACTGACTTTGTCTTTAGTGAAGGAAAGACCCAGGTCGTGGAGGACACCACACTGGAGACTCCAGCGCTGACGGAAGACCCCATCGTGAACCCTGCAGGTAGTGACTTGTGGCTGGGGGAGAAGATTGGCGCCTCCACGGCCACACTTCCCACTTTCTTGGATGAGGGAATGTCGGCCATCATCGCGTCGAATGGCAAGGCAGATGCACCAGGAAATGTCACCATTGCGTGGCCGTTGCCCAGCCGTGTTCCTTTTGCAACCGGATTCATCATTTCTGGTGGAATCGCAGCACTCGTAGGTTTGATTCTTTACATCTGGGCATTGCGTCACGATCGCAACTCTCAAGGGCCTCGCCGTCGTGGAAAAATCACCACTGCTCCTAAGCCTCGTGCTTTGAGCTTGCCCAAGCCCAAGTCGCTTGTGAGCGCTGCACCTAAGGGTCGTCGTGGAATCTCTCGAGGTTCACGCTTTATTGCCCTTGGCCTTGCCGGTTCTTTAGCCCTCGGATTGAGCTCTTGCAGTCCCTACAACTCGGGACAAAACGTTTCCGAGCCCACTCCTGCGGCAACCGAGTCTGTGGAAATTGATGGGCAGCCACCTGCAGTGACCGAGCGTCAATTGCAGAGAATTTTGAGCAGGATTTCTGAAACGGTGACCGAAGCAGATGCTGCACTTGATCCCGCCCTCTCCGGAACTCGATTGATCGGCCCTGCGCAGGAAATTCGTGCCGCAAACTATGCCATTCGCAAGGCAGACAGCAGCGTGGCTCCACTTCCCGAGCTAGCAGCATCACCTATCACCTTCATCATGCCCCAGGCCACTGCTACCTGGCCACGTCAGGTCATTGCCGTAGTTCAGAACGAGAACGACCCCTCCGTTCCGACGATGGGACTGGTCATGATCCAGAATTCTCCACGCGATAACTACCACGTGGAGTACATGGTGACCTTGGAACCTAATGCTCAAGTTCCTACCGTTGCTCCCGCTAACGTCGGATCCGCGCTAGTTCCGCCAGATTCCAAACTGCTTTTGATTTCACCAGACCAGCTTTCAGCTGCGTACGGTTCAGTTCTGACCTCTGGGGAGGCAAGCCCGTACTACGGTTTGTTTGACCTCACCGCTGACACCCTCGCCACACAGGTGGGTAAGGCGTATAAGGATCAGAAACAAGCTTCTGTTGCAGAGAACGCTTCCCTGGAATTCAGCCAGAATCCAGGCTCGGGTGTTCCTCTAGGTCTAGCAACTCTTGATTCGGGTGCCATCATCACCGTGAGCTTGAACGAGGTCGAAACTGTGCGCCCCACTCAGGCCGGTGCGTCTGTCAGCCCTGAAGGACAGGCAAAGATCCTCAGTGGTGTGAGCTCGTCAACGACAGGCATCGAATCGACCTACGGTATGGAACTTGCGTTCTATGTTCCGCCACTGGGAAGTAAAGACAAGATTCGCCTCCTGGGTTACACTCAAGGCCTCATTTCAGCTCGGGGTCTCTAATGTCGTTGCCTTCCCTCCCTAACCTGCGCGGTGCCGTTGATCTAAGTTCGTTGGTCAATCGCCCACAACAAGGTGCCGTCAACACGGCCGGTGGCACTCGTGCGCCGGGCGAAGCGTCAGGCCCTGTCTCTGCTGGAACGCAGGTCCCCGTTCCCCAGCTCGTGCTGGAGGGCACCGACGCCAACTTCACCGCGATCTTGGATCTGTCTAACCAGGTTCCCGTCATTGTTGACCTCTGGGCAGAAGAAGCTCCACAGTGTGCAGAACTTTCTCCCATTCTGGAAAAGCTTGTTCTGGCGTTTGAGGGTCGTCTCATCTTGGTCAGGGTCAATGCAGTAGAGAACCCAGGCCTTACCCAAGCTTTCCAAGCTCAAACTGTCCCCACCACAGCAGCCGTCCTAGCAGGACGCCCACTACCCCTGTTTGCAGGGGTAGCCGGTGAAGCCGACATTTTCAACCTGTTTGAGCAGGTCCTCGAACTTGCGGCGCAAAATGGTGTTGTGGGCGTCGCAGCACCTGCCGGTATCGCTTCTGGTGAGGCAGCACCGGTGGCTCCTCCTGCTCCAGCACTTCCCCCGCTCCATCAGGAAGCTTTTGATGCTGCCGAGCGTGCAGACTATCCAGCAGCCATAGCGGCCTGGGAGAAAGCGCTCAAACAAAACCCCAATGATGCCGAAGCGAAGGCGGGTTTGGCCCAAATTTCACTTCTGCATCGCCTCCAAGGCAAGGCACTGGCAGATATTCGTGCAGCAGCTGCTGCCAACCCAGATGGATTAGAGCAGCAGCTTGATGTCGCTGACCTCGATGTTTCTGGTGGTCACGTTGAAGACGCTTTTGACCGTTTGTTAGTCCTCTTCCCCAAACTGGATCAAGACGGCAAGAACACTGTTCGTGCACGCCTGCTAGACCTTTTCGAGGTTGTGGGTCTGACGGACCCCGCCGTCAACGCCGCACGCATGCGATTGACGAACCTGCTCTACTAGGTCTTACTTCGAAGCTTTGTAGAGGAACAAGACACCCAGAGGTGGCAGGGTGACTCGAGCTGAATGCTCGAAGGGCCCCCATTGATCCTTCGTGGCAGTGACCTTGCCCATGTTGCCCACACCGGAACCGCCAAAGTCGGTGGCGTCAGAGTTGAACAGCTCGGTCCACACCCCACCTGAGGGAAGACCCAACTGGACGTCGTTGTGAGGATTTCCGGCAAAGTTCGCCACAACGGCTAGGGCGTTGCCCTTCTTGTCGTAACGAACGAAGGAAACTACGTTACGGCCATTGTCTGCGCCATCAATCCACTGGAAAGCTGCCGGGTCACTATCGCGTTCCCACAGAGCTGCGGTGTCCTTGTAGACCGTATTGAGTTGCTTGACCATGCGCTGCAGGCCTTGGTGGGCTGGCTGGTCGAGAATCCACCAGTCGAGTGAACGTTCTTGGCTCCACTCTGAAGGCTGGCCAAACTCCTGCCCCATGAACAGTAATTGCTTGCCAGGGTGTCCCCACATGAATGCGAGGTAGGCACGCATATTGGCGAGCTTCTGCCAGTGATCGCCCGGCATCTTGGCTAACAAGGATCCCTTACCGTGGACTACCTCATCGTGAGAGATGGGCAGAACGAAGTTCTCGCTAAATGCATACTGGAACGAGAAAGTGATGTCCCAGTGGTGATATTCGCGATACATCGGGTCGGTGTGGATGTATTCGAGGCTGTCGTGCATCCAGCCCATGTTCCACTTGAAGCCGAAGCCCAAACCGCCACCCTCTGTCGGAGCGGTGACGCCACCCCACGAGGTGGATTCCTCTGCCGCCATCGTGACGCCAGGGTGGTGCTTGTAGACGGTGGCGTTTGCTTCTTGCAGGAAGTTGATGGCTTCCAGGTTCTCACGGCCACCGTATTGGTTCGGAAGCCATTGACCGTCTTCGCGGCTGTAGTCGAGGTAGAGCATGGATGCAACTGCATCCACACGCAAACCATCAATGTGGAATTCTTCAATCCAATACAGCGCATTGGCGACGAGGAAGTTGCGCACTTCGTTGCGACCAAAGTCAAAGATGTAGGTTCCCCAGTCGGGGTGCTCACCCTTACGAGGGTCTGCGTGCTCGTAGAGCGGTTGACCGTCAAAACGTGCCAGTGCCCATTCATCCTTGGGGAAGTGCCCAGGAACCCAGTCCAGCAGAACACCGATACCAGCATCGTGCAGGCGGTCAATCAAGTACTTGAGGTCATCAGGGTTACCAAAACGTGCCGTGGGAGCGTAGTAACCGGTGACTTGGTAGCCCCAAGAAGGGCCATAGGGGTGCTCGGCCAGGGGCATGAACTCCACGTGAGTAAAGCCTGTTTCTAGAACGTGACCAATTAAGTCATCGGCTAGCTGGCGGTAGGAGAGGCCTTGGCGCCATGAACCCACGTGAAGCTCATAGATACTCATGGGTGCTTCATGCGCCTTGGTCTTATCGCGCTTGGCAATCCACTTTTTGTCGCCCCACTTGTAGTTCGAGTGAGCAATAATCGATCCCGTCAGCGGAGGGCACTCTGTTTGGCGTGCCATCGGGTCAGCGCGCTCAACCCAGTGGCCAGCCTGGGTCAGGATTTCAAACTTGTAAGTTTCACCGGGGTGCACATCAGGAACAAAGAGTTCCCAGACGCCACTGGCACCCAGAGAGCGCATAGAGTGGCCTTCACCATTCCAGCCGTTGAAGGTTCCCTTCACACGCACAGCCTTGGCATTGGGAGCCCAGACAGCGAATGCTGTTCCTTGGATAGTTCCCTTCACGCCGCCGTGGGCGATGTAACGAGCACCAAGAACTTCCCACAGGCGTTCGTGGCGACCTTCACGAATGAGGTGCAGGTCAAGTTCGCCCACGGTGGGAACAAAGCGGTAGCCGTCCTCGGCAATCCACTCGGCACCATCGGGATAGCGGGTCTCAATGACGTAGTCCTGAATGCCCAAGGTGTGGGCACCTTCCCAGATGCCATGTCCTGCGTGTGCCAGCTCAATACGAGTCTTGTTGCCAAGAACTGCAATCACTTCTGTAGCGAGAGGGCGACGCGTACGAATAACGGTGACGGAATCCTTGGAACCTTCAACGGGGATGAGGTGCTGACCCAACACACTGTGAGGGTCGTAGTGGCTTCCTTGAGCGACCCAGGCGAGTAAACCGTCATCGAGAGAGGGGGTGTGCCATTCGGTCGCGCCCTTGGTTTTCTTCAATACGGTTTTCTTCACAGGGGTTTTCTTCTCTGCAGCGACAGAAGTTGCTGCTTTCTTTGCGGGTTTCTTCTCAGGCATTAGTTCACCTTGCTCACGTGCAAGATGTGAACAGGTTCAGTGAATGGATCTAGCCGAACGTAGTTGTCAGCGCCCCACACCCATTCCACGCCCGTGACCAGGTTGGTTATGGTGATGCTGTCACCATGTTGGGCACCGAGAGTAGTCAGGTCCAGGTGGACAGTTGTTTCTCGCACCGAGTGGGGGTCAGTATTGACAACCACAATGAGGGTGTCGTTTTTGCCTGTGCCGGTGAATTGGGCATCGAGGTGCTTGCTGTAAGCGAGGATGGCGTCATCGTCAGTGCGCTGGATGGTGATGTTACGCAGCTGACGCAGTGCTGGGTGTTCTGCACGGATCTTGTTCAGCTGGGTGAGGTAGGGCGCCAGTGAGGTGCCTTCCTTCTCACTAGCTGCCCAGTCGCGGTGTTTGTATTCGAACTTTTCGTTGTCGATATATTCCTCAGCACCGGGACGGGCAACTGATTCGTAAAGTTCAAAGCCTGTGTAGACGCCCCAGAGCGGTGCTGCCGTGGCAGCCAGGGTTGCGCGAATTGTGAACGCAGCAGGACCGCCAAACTGGAGATATTCAGTCAAGATGTCTGGCGTGTTCACGAACAAGTTTGGACGCATGAAGTCTGCGGTCTCGCTGGAGATGCTGCGGAAGAACTCTTCCAACTCCCACTTGGTGTTGCGCCAGGTGAAGTAAGAGTAGGACTGCTGGAATCCGACCTTAGCCAGAGCCTGCATCATGGCAGGACGGGTGAAAGCTTCCGCAAGGAACACCACATCGGGGTGCTTCTTGTTGACGGTCTTAATCAGCCATTCCCAGAAGTCGACAGGTTTGGTGTGGGGGTTGTCCACACGGAAGATGTTGATGCCCTTATCAATCCAGAACAACACCACACGCAACACTTCGGCACGAATACCTTCAGGGTCGTTGTCAAAGTTGATGGGGTAAATGTCTTGATACTTCTTGGGCGGGTTCTCTGCATAGGCAATCGTGCCATCGGGCAACGTGGTGAAGAATTCAGGGTTGGTCTTCACCCAAGGGTGGTCTGGGGCTGCCTGCAAAGCGAGGTCTAGTGCAACCTCAATACCGTTCTTCTCGGCTTCTTTGACGAAGTACGCAAAGTCTGTGAAATTACCAAGGTCAGGGTGAATCGCATCATGGCCGCCATCAGCTGAACCGATAGCCCACGGCGATCCAGGGTCACCCGGCTTGGTCACCAAAGTGTTGTTGGGGCCCTTGCGGTTGAGTGTGCCAATGGGGTGAATAGGTGGCATGTAGAGCACGTTGAAGCCCATTTGGGCCACCGCAGGCAGGCGCTTGGCGGCGGTGCGGAAGGTTCCCGAAACCCAAGTTCCGTCAGCGTTTTGCTTGGCTCCTTCAGAGCGGGGGAAGAATTCATACCAATTAGCTGACCCAGCAACTTCGCGTTCAACCAGAAGTTGGTATTCGGTCGTGAAAGTTTTGAGGGAAGAAATGGGGGCATTCGCGAGAAGTTTCTCAACCGCGTCACCCTCGGCTTGAGCAAAGCGCACCTGTGGATCAACAGATGTATCCGCCAATACCTCAGAGAGGGATGCTAGCTTTTTACGGCTTGCCGCCGTGCGAGAGGCTTCCTTACTAGCCCGGGCAAAGAGCTGTGAGCCAATGGTGAGCATGAGCTCAACATCAATACCCAGAGGAATCTTGACCTCTGCGTTGTGGTGCCAAGTGGCATAGTCGTCGGAATAAGCCTCAATCGTGAACGACCACATACCTGTCTTGTCAGGTTGTGCTTGGGCAACCCAGCGGTCAGTACCTGGGGCAGCCGATGTCATTTCGATGCGACTAGATTTCCCGTCTGGTGCACGCAGGTGAAGAGCAACGCCTATGAGGTCGTGACCCTCACGGAAAGCACTGGCACCAAATGGCACAACTTCCCCGACATATGCCTTGGGCGTCAGCCCGGGCACACCTAAATCAGGCGTGACAGTGAGAATGGGTATGCGTCCGATGGAGGAGGGTTCCATAAACGAAAACTAGCGCATTTTTATGGCGCTGAGGTAACGCTAATTCGCAGCGTTAAACAACAAAATCGATGTCCCTGTGACCTTGAAGGTTTCACCGGGGCGCAACGCGCCAGGTATCTCTCGAGGGGTGTGGTGAGGGCTGAACCACAGAGGTTCATAGAAGGAGACACCATCATGCTTAGGAACGACAACAGATGTGGGTTGTTCTGTTCCGTGAATGATCATCAAAATGCGGTTGAAAGGTTCATTTTCTGGTGTGCTGGCAGCAACATACTGAAGGGTACGGTTATGAGGATCTTCCCAATCCTCTTGTTCCATGGTTTCACCCTGGGTGTTATACCAATCCACCTGACTGGCGCTAGGTATGCGCTCGCCGAAGACACCGAATTTGGTGGGGCGGATAGCGGGGTGTTCACGGCGCATCTTGGTGAGGAACTTGGTTGTGGCGAGCATGTCTTGCTGCCACTCCTGCAGCTCCCAGTTAACCCAGGTCAGGGGAGAATCATGACAATAAGCGTTGTTGTTGCCGTGCTGGGTGCGGCCAAACTCATCACCTGCAGTAATCATGGGAATACCCGCTGAGAGCATCAGGGTGCCCATGAGGTTTCGCATAGTGCGACGGCGTGCAGCGATGATGTCGGGGTTATCTGTGGGGCCCTCGACACCATGGTTGAACGAGCGGTTGTCGTTTGCCCCGTCACGGTTGTCTTCTCCGTTACCGATGTTGTGCTTGTAGTTGTACATCGTGAGGTCGTTGAGTGTGAAGCCATCGTGCGCGGTGATGAAGTTCACTGAGGCAACAGGGCCACGCTCTGCGGAGAACGTATTGCTCGAACCTGCCAGGCGTGTGGCGAAGCCACCGACGCCTGTGGGAGCAATGCCCGTCTCACGTGCCTGTGCGATATCGGGAAGCCAGAAGTTACGAATACGATCACGGTAGCGGTCGTTCCACTCATGCCATCCGTCAGCAAAGTTACCGGTCTGCCAGCCGCCCATGCCCACATCCCAGGGCTCTGCAATGAGCTTGGTGGTAGAGAGGAGGTGGTCGGTGCGGATCGCCTCAAGAAGCGGGTGATCCTTCTGATACTCCACATTTTCGTCGCGGCCCAAAGTCACTGCTAGATCGAAACGGAAACCGTCTACCTGGGTTTCTTCAGCCCAGTAACGCAGAGAGTCCAGAATGAGCTGCTGTACTACGGGTTCTGAGGCGTTGAGAGAGTTTCCGCAGCCCGTGGTGTCGATGTATTCGCCCTCGGGGGTCTGGCGATAGTACGAGGCATTGTCGAGGCCTCGGAAACTCAGGCGTGGCCCGAACTTTCCTTCCTCGGCAGTGTGGTTGTACACCACATCCATGATGACTTCGAGGCCAGCATCGTGCAGATCTTTCACCATCTGCTTGAATTCGCGCAGAACAGCAGAAGGCCCTTCAGCACGTGCAGCCTGTGTGGCATAAGCCTCATGTGGGGTGAAGAAGTTGAGAGTGTTGTAACCCCAGTAGTTGGTTGTTCCTTGCTTGAGCAGGTGTTCTTCAGAAATGAAGGCGTGCACCGGAAGAAGCTCAACCGCGGTGACACCCAATTCAGTCAGGTAGGACGTCATTGCTTCGTGGCCTAGACCTGCATATGTTCCACGTAGTTCAAGAGGAACATTCGGGTTCATTTTGGTCAGACCACGGACGTGAGCTTCATAGATCACAGATTGGTCGAGAGGGGTGCGGGGCTTCGTCGAAGTTCCCCAGTCAAAACTGGTGTCCACGACAACATTTCGCCACTGGTTACCCACGCGGTGCAAACCCCGTGCATACGGATCAACGAGAAGCTCTTCGGCTGAGAACGAATCTTGTGGACCTGCGGGCCCCCAGGCCTGGAGTGAGTATTCGTCTCCTACGCTCAACTGCGGAATGGCGGCAGTCCAGACCCCACCCTTACCCTGCTGGAGAGAGTGACGGGAAGAAACGTGGTTACTACCTGGCTTGTCATACACAAGCACGTCAATTCCTTCAGCATGTGCGCTAAAAACCTTGATTTCGCCACCGCTACGGTTCAGGCGCACGCCAAGGTTCTTGAGTGAAGGAGGGATAGTCACTCGAAATAGACTAGCCAGATACATTGCCTCTGTGTTTCGCAGGCGATGGTGTGCCGTTAATCCGGTGTTGATGGAAAGGGGAGTGCCCATGGTCGCGTATCTTGACCACGCTGCGTCAACCCCGGTTCGACCAGAAGCAGCCAAAGCTTTCACCGATGCTCTCAGCCATGTTGGGAACCCATCTTCGGTTCATCGCCACGGTCAGGCAGCCCGGGCACTGGTCGAAGATGCCCGCGAATACCTTGCTACCGTCCTGGGCTGCGACCCCATCGAGGTGATTTTCACCTCGGGTGGAACAGAGTCCATCAATTTAGCTCTGGTGGGTTTATTCCGCTCCGCTGTCGAGAAGGATTCCAAGCGCAACCGCATCGTGGTGCCAGAAGCTGAACACCATGCAACCTTGGACACCGTGCTGTGGCTTCAAGAACATGAGGGTGCAGTACTCGAGTGGGTTCCGGTTGATGCGCTGGGCCGAATCAACCTGACAGAGTTCGAAGAAACCCTTGAACGGGCAGCAAAGTCTGTTGCACTGGCCACCATGCTTTGGGCAAACAACGAAGTGGGAACAATTCAACCCGTGGAGAAAGTTGCAGCGCTCGCTGCCGCTCACGGTATTCCGCTTCACATCGATGCCGTTTCGGCTTTTGGTCATATTCCCATCAATTTTGCGCAACTGAGAACCGAGTCAGGTTCCCACGGAAATGCAGGACTAGTTGCCCTGAGTATTTCCGGGCACAAATTTGGTTCTGTTCCTGGCGTGGGTGCTGTGGTTGTCTCCCGTGCGGCACAACTAGAACCACTCATTCATGGTGGCGGTCAGCAGCGCGGACTGCGCAGTGGAACTCTTGATGCCCCGGCCATCTCCTCCATGGCTATTGCTGCTTTGCTGACAGATAAGGCATTCTCTGAAGAAAATCAGCGATTGACAGCATTGCGCGATGCCACAATCCAGAAAGTCCAGGAACTCATTCCTGACGCTGTTCTCAGCGGTGATCGAGTCAACCGTCTCGACAACAACGTCAATTTCACTTTCCCTGGATGTCAGAGTGACTCACTCCTGTTCTTGTTGGACGCTATGGAGGTTTCTGTGTCGACAGGGTCTGCCTGCCAGGCAGGAGTTGCCCAGCCCTCGCATGTGTTGCTGGCTATGGGGCATGACGAGAGAGGCGCCTCCTCGGCGCTGCGCATCTCTCTGGGGCACACCACAACCCAGGAAGAACTCGATGAGTTCTTGTCAGCCCTTCCGGATGCCGTAAAGCGTGCCCGCAAAGCTGGGACTACTTCCTAAGAATCTGGCAAGCCAGTGTCCTCGCCACAGCTTAAACTTGAAACATGCGAGTACTAGCGGCAATGAGTGGTGGGGTGGACTCCGCTGTTGCTGCCGCGCGCGCTGTTGAAGCCGGTCACGACGTGGTGGGTGTTCACCTCGCACTGAGCCGTATGCCCGGAACACTGCGCACCGGTGCTCGTGGCTGCTGCACTATCGAAGATTCGATGGATGCTCAACGTGCAGCCACCATGCTCGGCATTCCCTACTACGTCTGGGACTTCTCGGAGCGTTTCAAGGCCGACGTGGTTGATGACTTCATTGCTGAGTATCAGTCCGGTCGCACCCCCAATCCCTGCATGCGCTGCAACGAGAAGATCAAGTTTGCTGCTCTGATGGAGAAGGCACTGGCTCTCGGTTTCGATGCCGTCTGTACTGGTCATTACGCCACCGTGGTCACAGACGCCAACGGCAACCGTGAACTACACCGCGCGAGTGCCTGGGCTAAGGATCAGTCTTATGTGTTGGGTGTGCTCACCAGCGACCAGCTTGCTCACGCTATGTTCCCACTGGGGGACACCCCCTCGAAGGATCTCATTCGTGCAGAAGCTGCCGAGCGTGGGCTGAGCGTGGCACAAAAGCCAGACAGCCACGACATCTGCTTTATTCCCGATGGAGACACCCGCGGTTGGCTCTCAGATCGTGTGGGTATCTCTGAGGGTGACATTGTCGACACTGAAGGCAACAAGCTCGGCACACACGAGG
>JBEBAV010000037.1:0-8216 GCA_041158725.1 Actinomycetota bacterium | reverse complement strand
ACCTTCGCAGGAACACCTGCCACCAGCGAGCCGGGAGGAACGATTGTTCCTTCCAAGACAAGAGCACCTGCCGCTACCAGAGAACCCTTGCCTATTACTGCCCCGTTCATCACGGTGGCGTGCATGCCAATCAGGCAGTCGTCTTCCACGGTGCAGCCGTGGATCACGGCGTTGTGGCCCACAGAGACGTTCTTGCCCAAGGTGAGCGGATAACCAGTGTCGACGTGACCACTCACGTTGTCCTGAATGTTGGAACCTTCACCAATCACGATCGGTTCATAGTCTCCACGCAGTACTGCATTGAACCAGATACCCACGTTGGCCTGAAGGGTGACATCGCCGGCCAGGCGACCGCCTGGTGCGATGTAGCACGAGTCATCAACGACTGGTGTGCCATAGCTAGGAACGGAGATGATCTGGTCTGAGTTGGTCATGAACTCAGCCTAGAACGCTATCGACGTGGTGCGGGAGGAAGTTTGGGACCAATTTCCGGTGCACGGCGGGTATAAGTCTTTTCAGCATGAGATGCCTGCCATTTGCGTAGGGCACGCCACCAGCGTGCGGTCTTGCGCCTCCACGCTTTTCGTAGCTCTTTGTTCCAGAGATCCAGAACAGCGGCGTCGTTGAACGACTGAACGGACTCGATAGCTGCTGAGCGCATAGCCAAAACTTTCTCAGAAGGCAAAGACTGCAGTTTCAAAATTGCTGCTGCCATAGCGTCGGTGTCACCGTTGGGAATGAGGAAACCGTTCACGCCGTCAACAATGATGTCGCTTGGGCCGTAGGGAATATCGAACGAGATGGGAATGCAACCAGCTGCCATACCTTCGAGCAAAACGAGGGGAGTGCCCTCTGTTTCTGAAGTGATCAAGATGAACGAAGCGGTCTTTGTTTCACTCAATGCAGTGGTGCTGTATCCGTGGAGGGTGGCAAAGCGTGAGGCATTCGTGGAAGCCACCATGGCATCGACTTCAGGTTTGCTTTCGCCATCACCATAGACATCGAGGTGAATGGGTGCTCTTGCTTCAGCTTTACTCGCAGCTTCGATTGCCAGGTGCACGCGCTTACGGGGCACAAAAGCAGCCACCACGATGCCGCGGTCAACGGGACGTTCCAAGGTAATCGTGAACGGGTCTGGCAGGGGGACAGAGTTGGGAATAACAACCAGGTTGGGGCTTGCTCCCACAATGTCGGTGACGTCCTTGCGCTGACGCTTAGTCAGTGTGGCAACAAGATCAAAAGCGGGCAGTTGCTGAATGCTCTTACTGCGTGCCTCGCTCAGAATCGGACGTCCATCGGTGGTGACGCCTTCTACGTGAGCACCCTGAATGACGTGAACAGTGAGTGCACTGCGTCGGCGATACTCCACGAACATGTTCACTGCGGTCTTGCTATCGATGATGTAGGTGGAGGGAACTTTCCCGAACATGCGATCCAGAACCCAGTGATAGAACTCGTTTGGGAACTTCCAGAGTTTGTATGGATTTCCCTTCACATCACACAACACGATGCGGCGACCGCCAGGAACGCCGCGCTCGCGGAAGTCCCTCCGGTCGCTCAGCAACATGGTTCCGTCTTCGCGGAAGTGATCAACTTGAAGCACTGTTACGTCATCTGCGGCATAGCGCGTGCGAGAGAGTTCTTTTCCGTTGCGGAAAGTTGATTCAAAAGAATCTGTGTCAGAGAGCGGAGTAAATGCTTTGGCCACAGCTGTCGAGATACCACTTGCTCGGGTGGGGAGCTGCTCTGTTCGAAGCGAATCCCAGATGTTACGAATAGAAACGTCACCAAAAAGGCGGCCCATCTGTCGCAGTTCGACCTCTACCTGGTCGTAGTCGGGGAAGTTATCGAAGGTGAGGACCGTCACGTGTCCTGCGCCTGCGTGGCTCATAATTCCTGCGCGGTGAAGCAGAGTGACGGTGAGGCCACCAGAGTCGGTTCGAATACCCCAGGTCACACTGACGTAGTTGGAGGCAGGAAGTGCGGTTGAACTCACGTGTTCATGTTAGTTGTTCATGGTTAACGGTCGATCTCTGATGTTACGGCTCGCGACAGAGCACAGGCTTCATAAGAAACACTCAGGTTAGGCTTAAGGACGAACTTTGTTACACCCCCAAACTATGAAATGAGAGTGTTATCTCGATGGCTCAGTCATCTTTTCTTTCAGCCTTGAAGAAGGCTTTTCGTTCCGGCGCCAAGCAGGCCGGTGCAACCGCAGCAGTAGTTGCTGACAAGGTAGAGGACGTCACCGCCGACGCAACTGTTGTTGCGAAGAAGGCAGCAACCACAACCAAGAAGGTTGCAACCACCGTCAAGAAGGACGCATCCAAGACCGCTGCTTCCGTTGGCAAGGATCTTGCTCACGCTGCGGGCACCATCAAGAAGGATGCAGCAAAGACCACTGCAACCGTCAAGAAGACCGTTTCAGCAGCGAAGAAGCCTGCAGCTAAGCCCGCAGCTAAGCCCGCAGCGAAGAAGCCTGCTGCAAAGGTTGCTGCTAAGCCAGTTGCGAAGGCACCAGCAAAGGCTGCAGCACCTAAGGCAGCAGCAAAGCCTGCCGCTAAGGCACCTGCGAAAGCTGCAGCTCCAAAGACTGCTGCTAAGCCTGCTGCCAAGAAGCCTGCAACCAAGCCTGCAGCAAAGGTTGCTGCCAAGCCAGCCGCGAAGCCAGCAGTCAAGAAGGCACCAGCTAAGCCAGCTGCTAAGCCCGTTGCAAAGAAGCCTGCTGCGAAGCCTGCAGTCAAGAAGTAAAAGAGCTCAGCTCACCAAGACGGCATCCCTTCGGGGGTGCCGTCTTTGCATGAGGGGAATACTTTTCAGACTCAACGACTTATCCTCAGAGATAGCCGAATAAGGAGCACCCAATGCCCGCTGTAACTGCTGATACCTTTACCCTTCCTCACCTCGCACCCGCCGTTGGACGAGCACGTGCTGTGAAGTCGGTCACGAGAGGACCCCAGGCATTTGAGGGTGATGGCTTCCCTGTCACTCGCGCCTTTGCGGGAGTGAGCTACCAGGACATTGATCCATTCATCCATATGGATCAGATGGGTGAAGTGGAATACGCCCCCTACGAGCCTCGTGGAACTTCGTGGCACCCACACCGTGGTTTTGAAACTTTCACGTACATGATCGATGGAACCTTCCAGCACCAAGATAACCATGGTGGTGGTGGAATCATTGAGAACGGTGCCACCCAATACATGACTGCTGGCTCAGGTGTTCTTCACATTGAAACTCCTCCAGATGAGCTCGTCATGTCCGGTGGTTTCTTCCACGGCATTCAGCTCTGGATCAACCTGCCAGCAGCTAAGAAGATGACTGCACCCAACTACCAGAACCTGGCTGGTGGGGATGTGAAGTTGCTCTCTAGCCAAGATGGTGGCGCTCTCATTCGTGTGATCGCAGGAGAAATCGATGGCCATGTTGGTCCGGGTAAGTCACAAACGCCAATGACCATTGCTCACGTCACACTTGCTCCAGGAGCTTCCGTCTCTATCCCCTGGAACCCTGAGTTCAACGCCCTTGCTTACACCCTTGCTGGTCAGGGCACTGTAGGTGAAGGTGAACTGAGTGGAAGTGCTGCCCCAATTAGTGCAGGAACTCTTGCAGTGATGGTGGACGGTGACCGAGTCGTCCTCACAGCAGATAAGGTTCAAGATGCTCGAAATGGTGCTTTGGATGTTCTGCTACTTGGTGGCCAGCCCATCAACGAAACCGTTGTTGCCTATGGTCCCTTCGTCATGAACACCAAGGCAGAAGTTGTTCAGGCTCTTGAAGACTTCAACTACGGACGCTTTGGCCAGATTCCTGACGATGCACTCCAGCCTTTCCACCACAGGCACTAATTTTCTTGTGCAGGTGCAGAGATAGCCCCGTAAGCTCTCAAGCGAAAGGGGCAACATGACTCACGCTGATATTCACCCTCACCAAGTCAGTCGATTGTTGCTTGTCTTGGCCGTATTGGGACCGGTTCAGTCTGTGTTGGGATGGAGTTTGTCTGCAGCACTTTGGCCAGGCTATGACCCCATAGTCCAAACCATCAGTGAATTGGCATCACCTGAATCCCCGGTGAGATATCTCCAATCAAGTTTCTTCATCCTTGGCGCACTGATTGACATTGTTGTTGCTCTGAAATTTACGGTGATAGCCAAACCTGCTCGTGTGTTGTTTTTTCTTGGCGGGCTAGCAACGATTGGCCTTACGATTTTTCCCACTCCGTTAGTTGGTGTATCCGAGCCTCACAGAGTTTTCGCCACGATTTCCTTCGTCATCTTTTCGGTGTGGCCAGTGTTTGGGATGCGATTTAACCGGGAATGGCCCCCCATCGTGCGGCCTCTTGCTTCTATTGTCGGGACACTGATTCTTGGAGCTATTGCATTCGGATTCTTGGCTATCTGGACGAATCCCGAAATCCACACCGCAGGATTGTGGGAACGAGTTGTCACAACAAGTCAGGCCGTCTACCCAGCTCTGGTGATTTTCCTATCCTGGCGGTTTATGAAAAACCATCGCCCTATCGTGAACGTCGAAAACAAGGTGTGATGCAAAGAATCCCTCACCATCTGGTGAGGGATTCTTTAGATGTAGGCCCCAAGGGGATCGAACCCTTGACCCTCGGATTAAAAGTCCGATGCTCTAACCAACTGAGCTAGAGGCCCGCCGTGCTCTATGAGCACTCTTCTAGTTTAGAACAGACCAGAAGTGGTTATTTGCTCCAACCGAGCTGGTTGAACAGTTCGTAGCTGGTGGGGTCGTCTGGCAGGTACCAGTTGAAGCCTTCAAGAGCGAAAACAGCAACCAAGTTCGCAACGACAGTGAACAGGAAGATTCCAATCACGATCCATGCGATTACTCGACCGAACTTAGAACTGGGTCGAACGGGCAGGAACTCCGTGCCAAAGGTGAGTAAGACGCCTGCGAAAACAAGAACGACAACAAAGCTAATGAGTGCCCAGGTGTAGAGGTGCAGACCGAGTACTGCTCCGCCGTAACCGGGGTCACCGGGCATGATGTGAAGCAAGATCTGGCGGATCGACATCGTTGCACCCAGCAGTGCACCCAGGATGGCGAAGCCCAGACCAGTCATAAAGCCTGAAGGTGAGAGCCTGCCCCGTAGCGAGTTCACTACGACATACAGTGCTCCTAGTGAGGAAAGCATCATGCCCATGCGCTGGGAAATACACAGTGGGCAGGGGAATTCACCTAGACCAAACTGGAAGTAGAACATGGCACCGGAGAGAACCCCGATGTAGGCGAGCATGAAGCCCACCTGTGCCCAGAAGCCCAACTTGCCCAGCAAGATGTGGTGAGGCTTGGTGGGTGGGGGAACAACAATGCGGGTGTCACCAACGACAACAGTGGTTGTGGCATCTTCTGTCTGCAGCGCAGATACGTGAATCTCGCTCATTAGAAGCTCAAATCAAGGGTGCTGGTGACGTGGTGGGCAAACAATGCTGCCGTAGCCACGAAAGCGATGGAGTAGCCGAGGACGACGATCCAACGCTTCTTGACAAAAATGATGAGGAGGGCTGAAACCAAGATCAGCGCAAAGACGAATGTGTCCATGTCTTCACCCTAACCCGGGAGAGAATGAATACATGAACGCGCCTTACCGAAAGCCCGCACTCTTTGCTGGGCACGAGTTCAGTGCGTTCCAGGGCGGGGATGATCCAGCAGAAGTTTCTGCGATTGCACATGACACCGCGCGTGCTCTCCTGTCGCGCGTTCGCGACGAGGCACATCCTGACATCGTGGAGAGGGTTGTTTCCTTCGCCGATGAGAACGGGATAGAGACCCTCGCTGAACTGTGGTCACGTTCCAGTGCACACTCCTTACCTGGTGCACTCTGGCGGATGTATTTGATTCGTGACTTGATTCGAGCACAGGCAGCACAGATGAGTGTGCTGTTTGGGCAGGGCTTGTCCGTGCTCAGTACAGCTGATGCTGTGGTCGCCGGTGCACCCACGCCAGCAGGGCCTGATGAGATGGTCACCCTGGCGGACACCATCTTGCACGGGGCGTTCACGGGGGACTTCAGTGGTGCTTTGGATCGTTCGGCTGCGTTCTGTCGCATCATTTCTGCTGGCTGCACTGCAGTGGCCAATGAGTCCGATGCTGCCCACCCAGAGCGGGCCACTGCCCTCACTGTGCAGGCGTCACGTCTGACGCAAACAGCCCACGAATTGTCTGTTTGTGCTCGTTTGTGGCGCGACGGCGCACTCGACTAATCTGGTCAGTGCCGGACCGTAGTAACCCCGGGCTCCAATATTTCGCCGCTGCGAGCGGCCTTCCGCCGAGAGGCGTTCACTACGGTTCGGCATTTTCATGCCCTCGGCAGTTTTAGTGCTGGGAGTCGTGTGTTTCCACGGCAATGATGCCGGAGGAGGGGTGAGTTGAGCTCAGGTGCACCACGGTGAACGATGCGGTGTTGAGGAGGCCTGCTTCTTCTAGGCCGGAGTTCCAGGGGGTGCCCGTGGCGAGGGCTAGCTCGCGGATCACAGCGGGGGAGACAGGGCCATGGGAGCAAACAACAGTGCTCTTGCGCTTGCGCACAATCTCACCAACAACAGAGCGCACGTCACCCTTGCCGGATTCGAAAGCATCCTGGCTGATCTTCTTGGTTGTCTTGACGCTCTTTTTCAGGGCGATGGCAACGGGGGTAATCGTTTCGATGCAACGAACAGCGGTGCTGGAGATGAAGCGCTTGGGCTTCCAAGCAGCAATCGTGCGAACGATTCCGTGAGCCTGTGTCAGACCACGCTCAGTGAGCGGACGCGTTGCGTCCGCTCCGCGCCAGTCCGAAGGGGATGCAGCTTTACCGTGGCGAAGCACAACGACAGAAAAGGTCTTGGTCACGCCCTCTTTGACCAGGGCTGCGAAGTTGTCCAGGATTTCTTTGTCAGGTTCATAGCTAAGCTCACCACGTGCCGAAGCAAGGGGGAGCCATTCGAGCGCAGCAACTTCACCATTGGGAACAAACTTGGACTTTTGAATCGCTTTGGTGGTGACTTCCGCAGCCCAGTACTGCACGAACTTGTTTTTGCCGTTAGGCATGACGTATTCGGTGGCGCCGAGAGGAACACCAAGAGAGACCTTGATACCGGTTTCTTCTCGAATTTCGCGCACAGCGGTCTGAGGAAGAGTCTCGCCAGGGTCCACCTTGCCTTTAGGCAAGGAGATGTCTTTGTGCTCTGTGCGGTGAATGACAAGTACATGAACATCGTTACCGATGGTGCGCCAGAGGACAGCTCCCGCTGCATACACAGTGGTCACTGGGCGGGTGTTGCTCATCGATGTCCTCCGGGGCGACGACGTTTACTAATCTGCTTCATCACGTGATCTTGCAGATCGATGAGCAAGGTTCCCTTGGAGTCAACTGTGTGACGTTTCCAGGACCCATCTGACTCTAGCCACCATGACGAGGTTTCGTCGTTCATTGCGAGGTCGAAGAGTTCATTCAATTCGGCGATATGTTCGCCGTGAGGCAAGCGCACTAATGCTTCGACGCGGCGGTCGAGGTTTCGGTGCATCATGTCTGCGCTGCCGATGTAAACCTGTGGGTCTCCTGCGTTCTCAAACATGAAGATGCGGGAGTGCTCGAGGTAGCGACCCAGGATAGAGCGGACACGGATGTTCTCACTGAGGCCAGGAACCCCGGCCTTGATGGAACAAATACCGCGAACCCAGATATCCACCTGAACTCCAGCGCCGCTGGCAAGGTAGAGGGCGTCGATAATTTTTTCGTCCACCATAGAGTTGATCTTGATGCGAATGCGGGCAGGCTTGCCTGCCTGGGCATTCGTGGTTTCTTGGTGGATGAGCTTGAGCAATCCCTTACGCAGGTGAAGGGGTGCAACCAGCAGTCGCTTGAATTTCTTCTCGATGGCGTAGCCAGAAAGTTCATTGAAGAGGCGTGTGAGGTCTTTACCCACCTGAGGGTTAGCAGTGAGGAGACCAAAGTCTTCATACAGGCGACTGGTCTTGGGGTTGTAGTTTCCGGTACCAATGTGGCTGTAGTGCTTGAGCTCGCCCTTTTCTTGGCGAATGACAAGAGCAAGCTTGCAGTGGGTTTTGAGGCCAACGAGTCCATAAACAACGTGAACGCCGGCCTTCTCGAGCTTGCGAGCCCAGCTGATGTTGGCTTGCTCATCAAAGCGCGCCTTGATCTCGACCAGCGCCAAGACCTGTTTGCCTGCCTCTGCCGCGTTGATGAG
>JBEBAV010000036.1:0-6541 GCA_041158725.1 Actinomycetota bacterium | reverse complement strand
AACCTCGACTACATCGACCTCTACCTGATTCACTGGCCCAACCCCAGTGTTAACCGCTACCTGGACTCATGGCAGGCCATGATCGAGCTCAAAGATGACGGTCTGGCAAAGAGTATCGGTGTGTGCAACTTCACCGAAGAGTTCTTGACCAAGATCATCGATGCAACTGGCGTGGTTCCTTCGGTGAACCAGATCGAACTTCACCCCTACTTTCCTCAGGCTCAGATGCGTGCTTTCCACGCTCAGCACGGTATCCAGACCGAAAGCTGGAGTCCACTAGGCAAGACCGAAGAACTGCGCAACGAAAAGGTCATCACTGACCTCGCGCAGGCTCGTGGTGTCACTGCAGCTCAGCTCATCCTGCGCTGGCACACCCAGCTGGATGCTTTGCCACTGCCTAAGTCTGCTGACCGTGGTCGACAGATGTCGAACCTACACAGCTTCGACTTCGACCTCAGTCCTGAAGAGATGGACCTCATCTCTGGCCTGGAGCGTGGACGCCTGTGGGGCGGAGACCCCAACACTCACGAAGAGATGTAGTTCACAGCTACGTCAGTTCGTAGCAGCAGTCTTCTTTACTATTGTGCGCTTCACGAGCGTCACAATCACAGCAATAACGGCGACAGCCACGGTGAACAGCACATTAGGGCCGTTGAGAATTAATAGCACTATCGTCATGGCTAAGGCCACCACGGCAACCCACCAGTCCCAACTCCAGCGCGGGAAGATCAGCACTGCTGCTGTCATGCCCAGCACATAAATCGCCACCATCGAGCTCAGGTGAATCGGAATAAGACTGAGCAATTGGAAGTCCTGAGCAAACAAGATGGCAAAGAACACGATTGAAATAACCAGAGACAGCATCAGGCTGCGGCGGGGAATCTCGTCGGGCTCGGCCCCCTTGGCGAGGTAGCGGGGGAGATCACCATCACGTCCTAGTGATGCACCGAGCTTGCCAATAGCAGCCAGATACGCATTAAGCACACCGAGAGACACAATTGCCGCGATGCTGGCAATAATGATCGAACCAGCCTTGGGGGCGGTTTCATTCACCAAGGTGAGCAACGGAACGCTTCCCTTGCCGGCATCTTCACCGAGAACACCAATGGTGACCCACTGCAGTGCAAGATAAGCCGTTCCCACAATTGCCAAGGCAATGCCGGTGGCAATAGGAATAGTTTTGCGGGGATTCTTGAACTCTGCAGCGATGTGAGTCCCCACTTCCCAGCCGGCAAAAGCCCACACAAACAAACTGATGGCAATGCCCACACCCACCCAGCCATGAGGCATGAACGGGGTGAAGCTTTCGGGGTGAACTGCTGGGGCACCATAGGAAATCACGCCCACAACGACGACGACGAGGAGAGCACTCAGTCCGAGCTGCACCCAGCCTGCAACCTTCACGCCAAAGAGGTTCAATGTAAACGGAACAACGAATAACACTGCAGCCACATAGGGCAGGAGAGAACGGTCGGCTCCCGTAATAGCGACCACATACTCGGCACCCATCACCGCAACAACTGGTTCACCTGCGGCGACACCGAAGTAGAACAGGTATCCAGCAACTCGGGCCCAGGTATTGCCCATCGACTTGCGCACATAGCTGGCAACGCCACCTGAGTCTGGATAGCGGGCGGCAAGAGCAGCGAAGGTTCCGGCCAAGGGGATAGAGAGCACAAAAATAATCGCGACCGAAAGTACCGAGGCTGGTCCTGCCACCTGAGCGGCTAAGCCAGGCAGAACCAAGATGCCTGTGCCCAGCACGCTGGCAATATAGAGAGCGGTGCCTTGTGCAATCCCGAGGGTGCCTTTGTGTTCGCTCACCTGCTCAGTCTGCCAGAATTGACCTATGACTGAACACAACCTCACTAAGCCAGAAATCGATGCCCCGATGGGTCCTGCTCCCGCGGAGCTTGAGATCACAGACATCGTCGTCGGCGATGGCGCAGAAGCAACCCCCGGCGCAACCGTAGACGTCCACTACGTCGGTGTTGAATACGAAACCGGTGAAGAATTCGACGCTTCCTGGAACCGCGGCGAATCCATCAACTTCCCCCTCCAGGCCCTCATCTCCGGATGGCAAGAAGGTATTCCTGGAATGAAGGTTGGCGGACGCCGCATGCTCGTATGCCCTCCTGCAAAGGCGTATGGCCCAGCCGGTGGCGGACACCGCCTCTCCGGCAAGACCCTCATCTTCGTTATCGACCTTCTGGGCGTTAGCTAAAGCATGAACTTCCCTGCCATCGACAGCACCGCTGTGCGGTGGTCAATACCACGCGAGACGGTCGCCTCCGCTCTAGCCGAACGCCCACTGCTCATCATGATGCACGGTTACGGCTCGAACGAGGGCGACCTCTTCTCGTTAGGGCAATACTTACCCGAACAATTTGTCATCGCATCCCTCCGAGCTCCATTGCAGGCAGGCCCCGGTAATGCCTGGTTTGCCATTGACTACGACGCAGAGAATGACACTCTGCGCCGTGACATCCACGAAGTCACCGCTTCGACCCATAGCCTTATCGCCTGGATAGATGAACTCGAAGAAGAAGTGGGGGGATTGGGCGATGTTGCACTCCTGGGCTTCTCCCAAGGGGGAGTGATGCTCACCCAGCTCTTCCGGCACCAACCTGAACGGTTTATTGCCGGAGTCTTCTTTGCCAGCTTTGCTGTTGACGACACCACTGAAGGTGGGACCGAGCGTGACCAGGCGCTCGCCGATGTCATGCCACCCCTGTTCTGGGGACGCGATCCACAGGACCCTGTCATCACGCAAAACCTCATTGACTTCACTCGTCGCTGGTTACCTGCCCACTTTGATGTGGATGCCAGGCTTTATCCCCATGTGGGACACAGCCTCTCACTTGAAGAGATTGAAGACGCAGCACAGTTCTTACGTGACCACGTCACCGGCTAGTCGTCTATCTCAATTTGCTTGATGCGTGCGGTGTGACCGCGAACGACTCTCACGTGTGACTTAGCAACGCCAAAGTGGCCTGCTAGAAGTTTGACCACAGCATCGTTTGCGCCACCATCAATGGCTTTTTCGCGCACGTAAATGACAAGGCCTTCCTCGTCGGTTTCGACAAGAGGGCCTTTCGTGCTGCCGGGTTTCACCCGAACGACAACGCGCATGGGAGAAGCTCCTGGCGAAGCGGGATTACTTTGCGAGGTAAGGGACGCCGAACTTGTTAGAGCCTGGCTGGCTGGGCTGAAGCATGAAGATGAACTCCAAGATTCCACCAATGACAGGAACCAAAGAAATGAAGAACATCCAGCCAGAGAGCCCTTGGTCGTGGTAGCGGCGGACAGTTACGGTGATGTGGGTGATCCACAAGAACAGCCAGATTGCGGCAGCCGCGATGATGAAGGGCATGATTGCCCAGAAGTCTGATCGGGGGATCAGCATTGCCACAACGACCAAGGGGATCATGGCGAACAGCTGCACAATGACGGTGAAAAGGATCCAGTACCAGTACTCGGAACGAGGAGCACGGCCCTCAATTTTTGTTGCTTTGGAGAATACGGACTGGATTGCTTCTGAAAAAGTCATAATCACCATCTTGGCTTAAGCTCTGTTGAACCCTTGAATTGAAACTGCCTCCTGTGAATAAACATAGGAGGCAGTTTGCATGAGGTCAGAAGTTAGACACCCTTGGGGTTGGGGCCGAAGCGGTTCTCACCTGGATCGCTGTCCTTGACATACCAAACCAGGAGGAAAATCCATCCAACGAAAGGAATGAGAGCAAAAAGCACAAACCAGCCCGACTTGTTAATGTCGTGCAGACGGCGAACCGCGTATCCGAGCGAAGGGAGGAACAATCCGAGAGAAACGAGAGTTCCCAAAAGTCCAAAGAAGTTGTCTGTCTTGCCTCCAGCAAGGATGTTGAGCGCGAAGCTCACCAGAGCGCCGAACAGTGCCCAGTACCAGTAACCAGAGCGCTGTGAACGACCCTGGAAATCTGCATAGTGGCTGAAGCCATATTTGATTGCTTCACCGAAATTCATGATTACTCCTTATGTAACGAGACTCCCATTATGTAGGGCCCAATTTCAGGCTACTCCTGCAATGTAAACGCGGGATGGATATGTGGTTTCTGGCGCGCCTTAAGCTCTGGTAGCCTTGTGAGGTTGCCGTCTAACGGCCGCGGATAAAGAGAGCTCAGACATAAGGTCATGGGCGCCGCGCAACGAGGTACTAAGAAAGGGGATCCCAACATGGCACTTGAAGCAGATGTCAAAAAGGCGATCATCGACGAATACGCAACTCACCCCGGTGACACTGGATCTCCTGAGGTTCAGGTTGCACTTCTCACCAAGCGCATCAAGGACCTGACCGAGCACCTCAAGGAGCACAAGCACGACCACCACTCACGTCGTGGCCTGCTGCTGCTCGTTGGTCAGCGTCGCCGTCTTCTCGGCTACCTTGCTGATGTCGACATCAACCGCTACCGCAAGCTCATCGAGCGTCTCGGTCTGCGTCGATAGTCTCATCGACTTGTCACGAATGGGTTCCTTCGGGAGCCCATTCGTCGTTTACCCAGGTTGATGTCCATACAATTGTGTTGAGCGGGCTGAAGCGCTCTTCTGCGTAAGGAAAAATCTTGTGAAAAAAGCACTTGCTCTTTCAAGCATTGGCGCGATTCTTGTTGGATCGTTGGCCTTGTCTTCACCTGCAAACGCAGTAACGTGCCCAAACGCGACCTTGTTCGCTGCATCAGGTACTGGCGTTCTCTACAAGTACGATTCAGCAGGAACTCTTCTGGGAACTGTGAACTTGGCAAACGGGTATTTTGACATTGCCTTTGATTCGGCAAATGGCACCTTTTACGGTCTGCGTTCCACGGGACAGCTCGATGTTGTGAATGTCAATACCGGCGCAGTAATTCGTTCCGTTACTCCAGCCCCGGTTACCAACACCTGGAACGCCGCGACCGTACTTCCGGGTGGCATGATTGCCGTTCCCTTCAATAACTCGAACACAGTGAATTATGTCGACACCAAAATTGCGTACATGAACCCCACTACTGGTGCAGTTACTTCTTACTTCAATATGAATGACATTAGGGATGAGAACGGCACTACATATACTCACTGGCGTTCTGCCGGAGACTTCATCACCCTGCAAGATGGAAGTCTTGTAGCCCTCTTGTTCAATGCCGACATTGCTCCAGTTGCTACGACAACTCTGGTTATCAAGATTACTAATGGGCAAGGAATCATTCTGGGTAAAGTCCCGTATGTTGTCTACGGTGCCGCCCGTGTCGCGGAAGACATTATTTTGGCAGGATCTGATGGCGTGGCTCGAAAAATCACCACGCTGCCCACGACAGCCGGACGAGGTGACATCGCCACCACGGCTTTCGCCACCATTACAGGCGCAGGTGCAGCTGGTCAGTTCTACTCTGCTGCTGGTACGGAAGATTCGTCTGCATCTTCATGTAGTCCAACAGGCCTTTCTGGATTTACTGCTGGCACAGATGCTTACGCGACGGTAGTGCCTTCGACTCCTGCAGTTGTTGGCGCGGTCGCAGCTGCCCCGGTTGTTCCTGCAGCTGATCCCACTCTCGCGAACACTGGTCGTGACTGGATCGTGCTGCCACTGGCAGGTTTTGGACTGCTCGCACTAGGTATTGCTGCTCGTTTTTCGCGACGCCTGTGGGTACGTCGATAGTCACATTCGTCACTTCATCAAGAGCCACCCCTCGAGATGTCTCTTGTGATTTAACCTGACATTCATCTTTGAATGACAGCCTTCATGGGCTTATTGAGGGTTTTGGGGTACTCTTGAAGGAGAGCAGGCAGACAGTTCGCTGGTCTTCGGTGGTGGTTTCCCAAGTTATCTTGGTGAATTTCTACTGGTGGCCAGCACGAAGTCTGATACTCGTGCGATGTATGTGCGTTGATAACGCCTTCGTTCTGTCTTGTTCTGCTCCGAACGTATGAGTCGAATCCCACACGGGGAATCGACGTAAAACAAAGGAGAAACCTTCAATGGAAGGTCCAGAAATCAAATTCGCCGAAGCCGTTATTGACAACGGTAAGTTCGGTAAGCGCGTCGTCCGTTTTGAAACCGGTCGTCTCGCACAGCAGGCTCAGGGCGCAGTAGCGGCCTACCTGGATGAAGAAACCATGCTGCTCTCTGCCACATCGGTCAGCAAGCAGCCTAAGGACAACTTCGACTTCTTCCCTCTGACCGTAGACGTTGAAGAGCGCTCTTACGCAGCAGGCAAGATCCCCGGTTCGTTCTTCCGTCGTGAAGGCCGTCCCTCGACTGAGGCTATCTTGGTCTGCCGTCTGATTGACCGCCCACTGCGTCCCTCATTCGTTGATGGTCTTCGTAATGAAGTACAGATCGTTGTAACTGTTCTGTCGATTGCTCCTGGTGAGTTCTACGACGCACTGGCAATCAACGCCTCTTCCGCATCGACCCAGATCTCCGGTCTGCCCTTCTCCGGTCCTATCGGTGGTATCCGTATGGCCCTGATTGACGGCCAGTGGGTTGCATTCCCCAACGTTGAGCAGCTCAAGGACGCCGTCTTCG
>JBEBAV010000035.1:0-9725 GCA_041158725.1 Actinomycetota bacterium | reverse complement strand
AAGCCTTCTCAGTTGCAGGTACGGGGCCAATGCCCATCACTTCAGGCTCGACACCAGCAAATGCAAAGGAAACCATGGTCATCTTGATGCCAAGGCCAAATTTTTGGGCAGCCTGTTCACTTGCCAACAAGCAAATGGTGGCACCGTCATTGAGGCCGCTCGCGTTACCGGCAGTCACGCGACCGTGAGGGCGGAAGGGAGTTTTTAGGGCGGCTAATCCCTCGAGAGTCGTCTCAGGGCGCGGAGCTTCATCCACTGTTGCCAGAGTCCAACCTTCAGCTGTCTTGGCGGAAACAGGAATTAGATCTTCCTGGATATAGCCCGCAGCATAAGCTGCTGCCACTTTTTGTTGAGAGCGGAGAGCATAAGCATCTGCTCGCTCTTTTGTGAGGTGGGGGAAGCGGTCATGAAGGCGTTCTGCAGTCGCACCCATGTTGAGGGCATCTACACTCACAAGTTTTTCTGCAAGGAATCGAGGGTTGGGATCTGCGTTGAAACCCATTGGGTGCCGCCCCATATGTTCGACACCGCCGGCAAGAACCACATTATAAGCACCCATGGCGATGCCACCCGCAGTTGTTGTCACAGCAGTCATCGCTCCCGCACACATGCGGTCAATGGCATAGCCAGGAACATGGCGGGGGAGTCCTGCAAGAATTCCAGCTGTGCGCCCCAAAGTGAGTCCTTGATCACCCTGTTGAGTCGTTGCGGCAATGGCAACGTCATCTATTTCTTCAACAGGTACCGCGGGATTGCGCTCGAGTAGGCCCATCATGGCTTTCACAATCAGGTCATCAGCTCGGGTTTGCCAATACATTCCCTTTTCGCCAGCGCGACCAAAAGGTGTCCTCACACCATCGACGAATACAACACGATTTCCCGCAGTCATGATTTCCTCTCGAAGCGTCGTTGCTATCTTGATGCTAGTTCGTGGGATTCAGCTGTGAAAGACAGCTGACATACCCTACGAATCAATTGATGATTCTTCGTGTACTTTTTGGTCGGCTTCGACAAAAGCGTTAGATATCAGTGCACAGGTTTCAGAGATTTGCCAGATGCGTGCACCCTGTTTTTTCAACGCAGCGGTAATGCTCACTACGGTGATCGGGCTTGGTGGCGCCCAGGCAAGTTCCCTCAAAATGCTGGGAGTGAGCAGGTTCTCAACTGGCATGGATAGTTCTTCTGCCCGTGCTGTAAGGGCTTCTCGAGCCAACTGAAGGCGTTCTAGGGCTTCCGGCTTGCGATCCACCCAGGCTCGTGGTGGAGGCAGAGTGTCACTGGGCACGCGCATCACGGGCAGAGATTCGTCTTTCAACCCTGTCAATACAGCTTCCCACCAGGTGTCCAGGAGAGATTTACTTGCACGCCCGTTGAACTCTTTGAGGCCAATTAGTTCTGCCTTGTTGGTCAAGGTGGAACGGCTAGCAGCAACGATGGCGCTGTCCGGAATCAATCGACCTGGTGAAACATCCCGTCGTTGCGCTACTTCGTCGCGGGCGTTCCACAATGAACGTGCCACCGCGAGTTGGCGTGGGGTTCTGAGTGTGTGTAGTCCGGAAATCCGACGCCATGGCTCTGCACTGGCTGCCTTTTCTGGCTTATCCAGTGTTGCTTGAAATTCTTCGTGGGCCCAGGCCAGCTTGTTGGACTCGATAAGAAGTTTTTCGATCTCGTCACGGACATCAACCAGCAGTTCAACATCGAGAGCTGCATAGGTGAGCCACGGCTCTGGCAGAGGTCTAGTAGACCAGTCAGCGGCACTGTGTTCTTTGGCTAAGTGAATACCCAGAAGGGCTTCGACAACCGGCCCTAAGCCCACTCGTTCCATACCGAGAAGTCGCGCAGAGAGCTCCGTATCGAAAATTCGTGCAGGAGTTATACCTACTTCGCGCAGGCAGGCAAGGTCTTGGCTAGCTGCGTGAAGAACCCACTCTTCTTCGGAATTTTGAAGAAATAACGCAGACATGTCACCAATAGCTGGTGGGTCGAAAAGAAAAGTTCCAGCTTCGCGGCGGTGAACTTGGATGAGATATGCACGCTGGGAGTATGTGAAACCTGAGGCGCGTTCAGCATCTATGGCTAGTGGACCTGTACCACCCGAAATGACAGCACACGCTTGGAGAAATTCCTCAACGTTATCTATGACGCGAACGCTAACCACGCTCCCTGCGGCGGGCAGTCAGGCTGACAGCATCTGCTGTGGGAGGAAGTCCGGCAAGCATGCACAATAACTCACCCCAAGCTTCTGCTTGTTCCCCCATCTGAGGCGAAGCAGGAGACCATGAGGCCCTGAGTTCAATCTGAGTGCCTTCACCTGAATTGGCAAGTTCACCGAAACCGGTGGAAAGGATGCGCGTAGCAGTCCCGGCAATGTTGAAATAGTCAGCATCACGAATAGTCAATGCGTCGGTAAGCCACGACCATGCAACATTTGCAAGAAAAGGATCGAGTCCGATTTCGGCTTCCAGTGGAGCTTGAGCATACGCAACAACTCGGAATGGGCCACCCCATGACTCTGGTTCTTCAGGGTCATAAAGCAGGATGAATCGTCCAGTTCCATGCTGAGATTCATGTTCGTGTTCAGCGATAAGGACGTCTGCAGCCAGTGCGTAACTGAATGGAGCAACGCCGCCAGGAGAGTCAATCTGGCGAACTGTGAGTTCATCTCGGAACGTGACAGATTTCAGGCTCTCGAGGGCTTGCGCAAAGGCCTCAGGTAGGTTCGCAGTGTCTGACACATTTCGACCCTAAAGTCGCGGCATTACTGGCGCTCTACGGCTCGCCGCCAATACTGGAATGTCATGTTGTTCTGGCTGTCTGTCAGTGTGTGACTAACCGTGTATGACTCGAAGGGAGTTAATTCTGAGGGAACAGTTTCGATTCCTTGTGTGCCAATTCTCGTCAGTGCAATCTGATCGAAACCAACGCGCTCTGCAATCAGTGACGCTGCTGTCAGTCCGCCCTCACACAGAATTCGTTTTTCTTCATTTCTCAAAGAATGAATGAGGGCAGAAACACTGGGATAAACCCCTACACGCGAAGCATCGGGGCAAGACTCCCATTGAATATTTCCAGAAGTAGACAAAATGGCAAGTCGACCATGTGGAGGAAGAAACCAGCCTTCTGAACGCACAGACTGGGCGCCCACGATGACGACATCTGCCTTTGCCCTTAAGAGTTTGAGGATTCTTCTATCTTCAGCAGACGTGAGGGATAATGATGTCCCATCTGTTCCTGTTGATGCCCCGGTATCGGTTAGAACGAGATTGAGGCCAAAACTGCGCTCCGATGGCCAACTGTAGAGCGATGACAGCTGGAGATCATCAAGCTCAGAGCTTTCCACAACTAGACCTGAGTCTTCTCACGGATCTGACGCTTCATACGCCACAACATCCCTGTCATTCCGCGAACGCGTAAGGGGGAAATGAGCGTGTTCAATCCCAAGGTGCTTGGAAAATCATCTGGTACAGCCAAGGCTTCTTCAACGCTGAGTCCAGATAGTCCCTGAGCAAGAATGCTGGCGAATCCTCGTGTGGTGGGCGCCTGTTCGGGAGCTGTGGCAAAAACTGCAACGGTGTTGTTTTCTACTTCAACGAAGATGTAAACCGGCGACTGGCATTCCTCTACTTTTTCGAGAAGTTCAGGATGGTCTGCATATTTAGCTGGAAGATCAGGAAGCTCCTCGGCAAATTCAATCAGTAATTGAATTTTGTCTTTGTCTCCAAGGTCGAGAAAGTCATCTCTGGTTTCAGCAAGAACAGCAGGAAGTTCAGTCATGATGATTCCATCTTGGCAGTAATCAGAGGTGAAAAAGAATGGGAGCCAACCGAAGTTGACTCCCATCAATTAGGCGACCAGTGCGCCTGGCTCAGTCCCCTTGACGATGGGGACTCGAACAGCAGAGCCCCATTCGGTCCAGGAGCCGTCGTAGTTGCGAACTCCAGTGAATCCAAGAAGGTAGTTCAGCACAAACCAGGTGTGGCTTGACCGTTCACCAATGCGGCAATACGCGATGATGTCATCTCCAGGCTTGAGGCCAGCACCTTCAAGGTAAAGGGCTTCGAGTTCCGCACGGTTCTTGAATGTGCTGTCCTCGTTCGCAGCACGTGCCCAGGGCACACTCGCTGCACCGGGAATATGCCCGCCACGGAGAGCGCCTTCTTCAGGGTAGGCAGGCATGTGTGTGCGTTCACCGGAATATTCCTCGGGGGAGCGAACATCAATCATGGGCTTACCAATGTGAGCAAGTGTGTCGCTCAGGTATGCACGGATTGGAGCGTCGTTGCGCTCGATTACTGGGTAGGAGCTTCGCGTAATCTCAGGCTGATCCTTGGTGAGCTCACGGCCTTCCGCAATCCACTTGTCACGGCCACCGTCGAGAAGGCGGACATCTTCGTGTCCAAAGAGCTTGAATACCCAGAGAGCATATGCTGCCCACCAGTTGCTCTTGTCCCCGTAAATAACCACAGTGGTGTCTCGGGAAATGCCCTTTGAACTCAGCAGTTCTGCGAAGGCTTCGCCCTGAACGTAGTCGCGTAGTACGGGGTCGTTGAGGTCTGTGTGCCAGTCAATCTTTACAGCACCTGGAATGTGTCCGATTTCGTAAAGGAGGACATCTTCATCAGATTCCACAACAACCAAGCCTGGTGTGTGCAGGTTTTCAGCCAGCCATTCAGTGCTCACAATGGCTTCTGGGTGTGCGTATTCGGCGAATTTTGGACTGTTATCGATAGGTACGGTCATAGCTCCATTTTTCATTCTGGTTTCGCACAGCTCAAACAGGGGACTTGAATTTGCCAATAGGCTTGAGGTGCACATTCGAGACTACGTACTCAAATGTCAAGTGCCAACCCCATAGGCCTAATTCACACCTTTTGTTGAGGAATATTTCACGAGATGACTTCCACCATTTCCCTGGTCGAACGCCATCCGACCCTCGATGCTGGCTCAATTGTGAGCAGTCTTGTCCCACCACCGCAATTCGTTGAGGCGCGTTTCGACAATTACATTCCCAATCCAGAATTCCCTTCACAAGAAGAGGCTCGTCATATTTTGGAAGAGTTCGCGGCCAAGAACACTTCAGTGATCAAACAAGCAAAGCTTTTTAGTCGTGCCAAAAAAGTCGATGATGTCCCACCAGGTGTTTATCTTGATGGTGGCTTTGGAGTGGGAAAAACCCACCTACTCGCTGCTGCCTGGAATGTTGCATCGGGAAAGAAATACTTCGGCACTTTTCTCCAATACACCTCACTCGTGGGTGCTTTGGGGTATGTCAAAGCTGTTGAAGCGCTCAAGGGTGCAAGTTTGATCTGTATTGATGAGTTCGAACTTGATGATCCAGGTGACACCATGATGATGACCCGCATGCTGGGTGAACTTGTTGCCGGAGGCACCCGAATCGCTGCAACAAGCAACACACCACCAGCGGCACTGGGTGAGGGGCGTTTTGCGGCAGCAGACTTTTTGCGCGAGATTCAGGCACTTGCTTCGAATTTCAGAACTCTGCGCATCGATGGAACCGACTACCGTCAGCGCACAGCTGAGGGTATCTCCCGCGTCTATAGTGATGCTGAGATTCAGGGGATAGTCGATGAGAAGGTCGCTGAAGGGTTAACAGTCTCCCTCGATTCGTTTGACTCGTTGCTGTCTCACCTAGCTACTGTTCACCCTTCTGTCTATGTTCGTTTGCTTGAAGGACTTGACGTTATCGGGCTCAGTGATGTCCACGTCATCATGAACCAAACTGATGCTCTGCGTCTTGTGGCCTTTATCGACCGCGTTTATGACGCACAGATTCCAATTGTGGCCAGTGGAAGTCCGCTGTCTGAGGTTTTTGGCGGAGACATGATCAACGGTGGTTATCGCAAGAAGTATCTCCGTTGTGTGTCGCGACTGATCGCTTTGACGAATTCCTAATTCGAAATCATTTCGAAACAAAACAGGTGATTTTGTAACATCACCGACACCCGAGTGAACCCATGCGGTAATCCTGACCCCTCACACTCATGAATAGAGACGGTGCACTATCCGTCACCATTCGTGAAAGAGGTTGAAATGGATCAAGGCAACACCGCCTTTGTACTCATCAGCGCAGCGCTCGTGCTCCTGATGACTCCCGCCCTGGCATTCTTCTATGGCGGTCTCGTCAAGGCAAAGAGTGTCGTCAGCATGATGATGCTGAGCTTTGGCTCACTCGCACTTATTGGTGTGCTCTGGGTTGTTTACGGTTATGCAATTGCGTTTGCCAACTATGGCACTGACACCTTCTACGGCATTGACGGCGTCATCGGTATTGACACTGCATACATCGGTCTCGAAGGTTTGCTCGAAACACCTGAAGGCGCTGCGTTCCCTCCACTTGCTTTCGCTGCCTTCCAAGCGACTTTCGCCATCATCACAGTTGCTCTGATCAGCGGCTCGATTGCTGACCGTGCAAAGTTTGGTGCATGGTTGGTATTCGCCGGTATTTGGGCAACTGTTGTCTACTTCCCCGTTGCTTCGTGGGTATTCAACTTCACCATTGTTGACGGCAAGATCGTTGATGGTGGATGGATCGCCTACAACTTGGGCGCTATCGACTTCGCTGGTGGTACTGCCGTCCACATCAACGCTGGTGCTGCAGCTCTCGCACTTGCTCTAGTACTCGGAAAGCGCATTGGTTTCGCAAAGGGTGTGGCTAAGCCTCACAACGTCCCATTAGTACTGCTCGGCGCTGGTCTGCTTTGGTTCGGTTGGTTCGGCTTCAACGCCGGTTCAGAACTTGCCGCTGACGGTATTGCATCGCTCGCTTTTATCAACACCATCGCCGCTCCTGCAGCAGCAGTCCTCGGATGGCTCCTCATCGAGCGCATCAAGGAAGGTAAGGCGACCTCTGTTGGTGCTGCTTCCGGTGCTGTTGCTGGTCTCGTAGCAATTACCCCAGCTTGTGCCAACCTGACTCCGCTGTGGGCCATAGTTCTTGGTCTGGTTGCTGGTGCAGTGTGTGCTCTTGCTATCGAACTCAAATTCACCTTCGGATTCGATGACTCACTCGACGTCGTCGGCATCCACCTTGTGGGTGGTCTGATTGGAACTCTGTTCCTCGGATTCTTCGCAACTGAGGTTGGATTCTTCTTCTCAGGTTCATTCGAACAGCTGGGCAAGCAGGCCATCGCAGCCTTCACCGTCCTCATCTTCTCCTTCGTGATCAGCTACATCATCGGAACGATCATCGAGAAGACCATGGGCTTCCGTATCAAGAACGAGGACGAGCTTGCAGGCATCGACACCATCGTTCACGGCGAGGAAGGCTACGCACTCCAGGACGCCTAACCAGCGTTCACAACTGAATATTCACGCACCAAGCCCTGCAGAGTACTGCAGGGCTTGGTCGCGTTAACCTGTTTGAAACATAAATGCGTTCTCGATGAAACGCGTGTAGCAAAGAATCTCTTCTGGAGGTTCTCATGGATACAGGTAACACCGCTTTTCTGATCATCTGCACGGCACTCGTCTTGATGATGACGCCCGCATTGGCCTTCTTCTACGGTGGCCTCGTCCGCGCAAAGAGCGTCATCAGCATGATGATGTTGAGCTTTGGTTCGATGGCCATTGTTGGTGTGCTGTGGATTGTCTATGGCTACGCCATTGCTTTCCCTGCATTGGGTGGCGCTCAGACCTTCGGTATTTCAGGTGTGTTCAATATTGATATTGCTCACATTGGGCTTGAGAACCTTATTGAAATTACCGGGGGAGCAACTGTTCCTCCTCTCGTTTTTGCTGCCTTCCAGGCCACCTTTGCCATCATCACAGTTGCCCTAATCTCTGGTGCGATCGCTGACCGTGCAAAGTTTGGTGCCTGGATGGTCTTTGCTGGCGTCTGGGCCACTCTGGTCTATTTCCCAGTGGCATCGTGGATTTTCAATTTCACTGTCGAGGACGGCGAAATCACCAGTGGTGGTTGGTTGGTTTACAACGTTGGAGCACTGGACTTTGCTGGTGGTACTGCCGTGGAGATTAACTCAGGCGCCGCAGCATTGGCTCTAGCACTCGTCTTGGGTAAGCGCATTGGTTTTGCCAAGGGTATTCACAAGCCCCACAACGTTCCCTTCGTCCTTTTGGGGGCTGGTCTGCTGTGGTTCGGCTGGTTTGGTTTCAATGCTGGTTCCGCGATTGCCGCTGACGGAATCGCCGCTATCGCACTAATCAATACCATGGCAGCTGGTGCTTCCGGAATTATTGGCTGGCTCATTGTTGAGCGCTTCAAAGACGGTAAGGCGACTTCTGTTGGTGCAGCCTCCGGTGCTGTTGCTGGTCTAGTTGCAATTACCCCATCTTGCGCGTATTTGACCCCCACGTGGGCTCTGGTTCTTGGAATCTTGACCGGAGTCTTATGTGCGCTTGCCGTTGAACTCAAATTCACGTTCGGTTTTGACGACTCGCTCGACGTCGTTGGAATTCACTTGGTCGGTGGACTGATTGGAACTTTGTTCCTCGGATTTTTCGCTACCGAAGTTGGTTTGATCTACTCCGGATCATTTGACCAGCTGGGCAAGCAGGCCATTGCCGCATTCAGCGTGATGTTCTACTCCTTTGCCATGACCTATGCCATCGGTTGGGTCATTGACAAAACAATGGGCTTCCGAGTTCGCAACGAGGACGAACTAGCCGGTATTGACCTTGTTATGCACGGGGAAGAAAGCTACGACTACTAAATCTGCGTGTCAGGTTTTGCGTTAGAGCGAACTTCTCGATAAAGTTCCAAGGTACTCATTAGAGTGCAACGCGGATGTGGCGCAGTGGTAGCGCATAACCTTGCCAAGGTTAGGGTCGCGAGTTCGAATCTCGTCATCCGCTCGAGTGTGGTCATTCCTGCGACCGACTCATTGTTAGCGTGGGCAACCACCTACGGTGGATTGGCCGAGAGGATAGGCAGCGGCCTGCAAAGCCGTCCACACCGGTTCGAATCCGGTATCCACCTCCAAAACTAGGTTGAAAGACTTAGCTTTTGAGCGATTGGCGCAGCGGTAGCGCGCTTCCCTGACACGGAAGAGGTCGCTGGTTCGATCCCAGTATCGCTCACTGAAAACCCTCGGATTTCCGGGGGTTTTTCTTTTAGCTAGGCTGGTACGTGAGAAAGTTTCTAGAGGAGTTCACTTCGTGTCTGATGTTTCCGGTGCCCTAACCGTTCAAGCTTCCAGCGATGGCTTTGCGCTCTACGCAGACCGCAGCATCGTTGCTATGCGCGTCAACGGCGAACTGCGTGATCTCGCACACGTTCTTACTCCAGGTGACGTTGTAGAACCCGTCACTATTGACTCTGCCGATGGGCTCAATATCCTGCGCCACTCTGCCGCCCACGTTCTTGCGCAGGCTGTTCAGAATGTGAACCCAGACGCAAAGCTGGGCATTGGCCCACCCGTCACTGACGGATTTTACTACGACTTCGATGTTGCAGAAGCGTTTACTCCCGAAGTCATGAAGGCGTTGGAAAAGGCCATGTCTCGTATTGTCCGCTCTGGTCAGCGTTTCATGCGACGCGTTGTAACTGAAGACGAAGCACGTGCTGAACTGGCTTCAGAACCATACAAACTCGAACTGATTGGCCTCAAGGGTGGGAACACGGGGGACGACAACGAGAGTGTTGAAGTGGGTGGCAACGAGCTAACCATTTACGACAATGTTGATCCTGCAACGGGGGAGACCGTGTGGAAAGACCTTTGCCGTGGTCCACACATTCCCAACAC
>JBEBAV010000034.1:0-3691 GCA_041158725.1 Actinomycetota bacterium | reverse complement strand
GCTTGCGGGCCTTCCAAGAGGAAGAGCCCGGTCTCGGACCGGGCTCCCCTCGTGGCTAGCTTCGCAACCGCCTTCACGCGAGGAGCGCGGGGGTTGTCGAGCATGATGTTCCTTAGGCCTTAGGTGCAGAAGTATCTGAAGGAAGGGCCTTGCGTGCAGCTTCAACCAGCTTGGTGAAGGTTGCAGGATCGGTTACAGCGATCTCAGCAAGCATGCGACGGTCAACCTGGATGTCAGCCAGTGCGAGACCCTGGATGAAACGGTTGTAGGTCAGGCCGTTTGCGCGGCTTGCAGCGTTGATGCGCTGGATCCAGAGGCGACGGAAGTCACCCTTGCGGGCACGACGGTCACGGTAGCTGTAAACCAGCGAGTGGATGACCTGCTCTTTTGCCTTGCGGTACAGGCGCGAACGCTGACCGCGGTAACCGGATGCGCGCTCGAGGATGACGCGACGCTTCTTGTGAGCGTTAACGGCTCTTTTTACTCTTGCCATTTTCTTATCCTTTTAGTTTTCGCTAAGTCCGATTACAGACCGAGAAGCTTCTTGATGACCTTGGAGTCAGCGGGAGACAGGATCTGGTCCTGGTTCAGGCTGCGCTTGCGCTTGCCCGACTTGACTTCGAGGTTGTGACGCATGCCGGCCTGCTGCTTCTTGAGCTTGCCGGTACCGGTCACCTTGAAGCGCTTCTTGGACCCGGAGTGGGTCTTCATCTTTGGCATTGGATCTCCTTGGGGTTTCACATTCCCTGGTGAGGGAAGGCGGGGCTTTTAGTCGTCGAGCTCGTCTGAGACCGACTTGGTGGACTTCTTGGGAGCTGCTTTCGCAGCAGGTGCCTTGGCTGGCTTTTCAGCAAGAACTTCTGCTTCTACAACCTGAACGGCATTGGCCTTGTCATCTTCAACAGCAAGAACGGATTCGCCAGACTTGGCTTCCTTCTTGTCGCCACGCTTGTTGGCATCACGCTTAGCGTTCTGCTCAGCCTTGGCTTCTGACTTGCTCTTGAGTGGACCAATAATCATGACCATGTTGCGGCCATCGATCGTGGGGCTGGACTCGACGGTTCCGAATTCAGCCACTTCTTCAGCGAACTTCTGAAGCAGGCGAACACCCTGTTCGGGACGTGACTGCTCACGACCGCGGAAGAGGATCATGGCCTTGACCTTGTCACCATCGTTGAGGAAGCCGATTGCACGCTTCTTCTTGGTTTCGTAGTCATGGACGTCAATCTTCAGGCGGAAACGCACCTCTTTGAGGATGGTGTTGGCCTGGTTACGACGAGCTTCTTTGAGCTTCTGCGCAGCTTCGTACTTGAACTTTCCGTAGTCCATGATCTTGGCCACAGGCGGCTTAGCTTCGGGAGCAACCTCAACGAGATCGAGGTCAGCCTCCTGTGCAAGTCGAAGGGCAACGTCGATCGCCACGACACCTACCTGCTCGCCGTTGGGACCAACGAGGCGAACTTCAGGGACGCGGATACGGTCGTTTGTACGTGGATCGCTAATGCGGAGCTCCTTGTTATTTCTCTAAAACCCGTCACGGGGAGAAAGAGGAGTCTTACGCGCAGCACAGACATACATCCGTGTTTAACACGACACAAGTTTTGAACCTTGTGGCACCCTGACCTACCTGCTCAGCATGCTGAACCGGCGGAGTGCAAGAACCCAGTAACCTGATGGTGCGGGTTACGGGTGGGAGATAACTCCTCTTTCAATTTCTTGGCATGAGCTAAGAAACCTGCATAAGCCTAGCAGAGGAATACATTGTGAGCGAAAGCGACCAGAACGAGGCCATTCAGAAGGCTGTTCTCGACATTGCTGAAGTACCCGCTATTGAGGTCATTGTTGAGGTTGCCGTGAACCTGATGAGTGCCGCAGCAATCAAGTGCGGTCTGGCTGAAGGCCCCGACGCAGCAGCATTGACCGATCTCGACGAAGCACGCAAGCTCATCAACGCATTGGCTGGCCTCATCACCGCTGCGGCTCCAGACATTAGCGATTCCCACGCTCGCCCCTTGCGTGATGGTCTTCGTTCTCTTCAACTCGCTTTCCGCGAGGCCTCACCTATTCCCGATGAAATAGGTAAGGGACCCGGTGAAAAGTGGACAGGACCTGTCAACTAGCTAGCAAGTTGCCCAATCAGGCCTAACAAGCGCTTCATGAAGAGCTGGTGTGCTTCTTCCTGCACGTTTTTCCCGCCACTCATGATGGCCTCTTGAAGAGCTGCCTCATAGGTGTTCATCATGATGTTGGCAAGTTCCACCGAGTCCAACGCTGGGTTAAGCCCGACTGCTGCAAATGCCACGGCAATGATGTTGCCAAATTCCTGGTCTGCTACAAGTTTCTGGGCAAGATAAATCTTTCCCACCTCAGGGTCACGCATGGCTAACAGGCGCAGTTCGGACTGGAACAGGAACCAGTTGCTGTTCTCACCTTGCTGCTCCAGGAAGCTCGCGACAATCGGCCCCAGTTCTGCTGCACTGAGCTTGCCACTGGCATTTCCGAGCATGCTGGGCATGATCACATCAATGTTGGCGACACTCTCACGAAGAAGTGCGAGGCGTTCGTTATAGCCTCGTTCGGCGAGCGCGAGGAAAAGTTCTTCCTTCGTGTCGAAATTCGAGTAAAAAGCTCCGCGGGTGAAATCGGCCCGCTCGGCGATCATTTCTACCGTGGCGGCGTGAATTCCGACTTCAGAGAACACTTCAAAGGCTGCATCCATCAGGCGTTCGCGCGTCTTTTGACGGCGAGCTGACTCTGCTGGCTTTGTTTCTTCGTCGGTTGATAACCCCATGCACTTAACGATACACTCATGTATCGGATACACCGGTGTATCGAAACGTGTTTTACTCCCGCGACGCCGGTTGATCACTGGCTCCCGCTCAACACCTAGGACAGCCATGTCATCACTTCTGTATTCGCTCGGCCGCTGGGCATATCGTTCACGCCGCCTCGTCCTAGCTGCCTGGATCATCATCCTGGTCGCCATTGGTGGATCTGCTGCGGTGTTCAATAAAGGTCTCGATAACGGCATCTCGATCCCGGGCACCGAGTCACAGGCCGCTTTGGACTCTCTCACAATTACTTTCCCGCAAGTTAGTGGTGCTTCCGCCCAAATCATTGTGGTGGCAGCTGATGGTCAGTTCATTACCGATCCCGCCTACAAAGACGCCCTCAACACCGCAGCTGACGACATGGCGAAGTTGCCCCAGATTGATAACGCCACTTCCCCGTTCAATGAGCGCATTAATGGCGCTATCAGCGACAACAAGAAGGCCGGCCTGTTGAGCATCCAGTTCTCAGGACCCACAGCCACCATTACCAAGTCTTCTCTGGCGAAACTCGAAGCTGCGACACACACACTGAGCGATGAACTGCCTGCAGGTTCCACTGTCTCTCTCGGCGGACAGATCTATAGCCAGTCCATGCCCACCGTCACCGCAACTGAGCTCATCGGCGTGGGAGTGGCACTGGTTGTCCTGATCATCACATTCGGTTCATTCCTCGCTGCAGGCATGCCCCTCATCACCGCTCTGCTTGGTGTGGGCATCTCCATTGCATTGATTTTCATTGCCACAGCTTTTGCCAAAGTGACCTCAACCACCCCCATGCTGGCATTGATGCTGGGACTTGCGGTCGGTATTGACTACGCCCTCTTCATCATTTCGCGTCACCAGGACGAGCTGCGCAAGGG
>JBEBAV010000033.1:0-2860 GCA_041158725.1 Actinomycetota bacterium | reverse complement strand
GGCGAAATTGAGACTCTGTCCTTCACCGGCAAGACCCGCATCAAAGATGCCGGAGCAGCTTGGCGGGAAGTTTCTACCGCGGCTACTGTGACTGACTCAGTCAATGTGGCAGGTTCGGGTCTTGTGGCTTTCGGTACGTTTTCCTTCCGCTCCACGTCAGAAGTTCCAAGCGTCTTAATCATTCCTCGACTTGTTGTGGGTCAACGAGCAGGAACAACGTGGCTGACACGTATTGGCTTTGCAGACGAAGAGCACACCCCACTTTCCGTGGAATCAGCTCACCAACTTTTGGAAGAACATATCTCGGCGAGCGCTGGTCTCGGTGCTGCCCCCGTGGTACACCTCTCTCCTGCATCGCTTTCGGAAGCAGGTTTCACTTCCGCGGTGAACAAAGCCATTGAACGAATCAATGCCGGTGAAGTCGAGAAGGTCGTTCTTGCTCGTGAGCTCGAGGGCACCCTTGCGGGAACCCAGGATCTGCGTGTGGCTATCAATCGCTTGGCCGAAAGCTACCCAGACTGCTGGACTTTCAGCGTGGATGGGCTTTTTGGTTCCAGCCCCGAAACATTGATTACAGTTCACGGCAAGAAGGTAACTGCTCGAGTGCTGGCCGGAACTGCACGCCGAGGTAGTGACAGTGCCACCGATGTGAGCAATGCCGCTGAGCTGGCCTCCAGTCACAAGGACTTGGATGAGCATGGCTTTGCCACTCGCTCGGTAGTGAACGCATTGACCCCCTATGCCGAGCAGCTCACGGTCAGTGATGCTCCCTTCACTCTGAAGCTGCCCAACCTCTGGCACCTTGCCACCGATATTGCTGGGACTTTAGCCAGCGGTTCGAACTCGCTCGACTTGGTCTTTGCCCTGCACCCCACCGCTGCGGTTGCCGGAACTCCTACCGTTGCTGCGGTGGAAGTTATTGACGACCTAGAACCTTTTGATCGTGGACGCTATGCCGGTCCCGTTGGCTGGATTGGCGCAGACGGCGATGGCGAATGGGCCATCGCGCTGCGCTGTGCACAACTCTCTGGTTCCACCATCACGGCCTATGCAGGCTGTGGCATTGTCTCCGACTCAGTTGCCGAGAAGGAATTGGTGGAGACAGAGATGAAGTTCCGCCCCATCACAGATGCTCTGAGTTAACGCTCGAGTTCAACTTCGACGAGTTCAGGGCCTTCTCCGGCACCTGTGAGTGCTCGTTCAAGCTCACTGACGGTGCTGACCTTGGAGTATGCCCAGCCATAGGCGGTCGCGAGAGCTTCAAGATTGACGCTCTGCGGCGTCAGGAAGACGCGATCCATGTTCTCTGGAGAGGCAGTCTGGCCGACCTCGAGGGCATCAAAGATTGTTCCACCGCCGTCATTGCCCACAATCACCTGAACACGTGGGCGGACTTCCTGGGTGCCGAAGAGGAGTGAGCCTGCGTCGTGGAGAGCAGCCAGGTCTCCCACCACAACACGGGTCAGCGCATTCTCTGTAGCCAAGGCGATGCCGATGCCTGTGCCAATGTTTCCATCAATACCGGCTAGCCCGCGGTTGGCATGAACAGTGATCTTCTTGCCCCCGACAAACTTGTCTGCCACACGAATCAGACGCGACGCAGCAAAGACCAAACGATCGTGTGGCCAGGTTGAACGCCACACTGCATCCACCAACAGCTCTCGGGAAATCTTGACGCGGGAGGCTGCCAACTCCGCAGCGAGGAATGCTTTCTTCTCTTCGATGCTCTCGGAACGAGATGCGCTCACGTTGGGAGCAGTGGCAAGAGCAGCATCAATAGCGGTGGCTTCATACCGTTCGAACGCATCGCGGCCGTTGAGAATCCACAGACCGAGCCATTCTTTGTCTGTCTCGCCGGGCTCGACAACGACGTCGTTGACGAAGGAGGAGACGTTGAGACCTGGGTTGTATCCCTCGGGAGCAGCACCGCGAACAACGATGGTTTGAATCCCTGTGCTGGAGTCTCCGATCAGTGCCGGGACTTCCCTGCTGAGGGTGGGGTGACCGAACACAATGATGCGGTCAATGAGTGAGGTCAGTTCTGCATTTGCCAGAAGTTCGCGGTAAGCGGGGATGAGGTTACGTCCATAACGGGAACCACTGGTCACCTCAGCAATGAGTGGCCAGCCTCCCTCGTGGGCGACCTCTTCAGCTCGTGGCCCCGCATCCGCACCGGCAATAACAATTGTTCTGGGTCCACGGTTCAATTCAGCGACAACGGTAGGAAGCCCAATGTGGGTTCGTTCAATGAAGACATCTCTCACATCTCTGACACTGATCTCGCTGGAAAGCGGCTCTCTCAACGCCACGTTGAGATGAACCGGGCCCGGTGCGAAATGGTCGGTGGCAGCCTCCCACGCTTGCGCGGCAAGATCTGATCCTCGGCGTTGTGCCGTTGCCCCAGGAACCGGTGCGGGTTCATCCACGCTCAGGCGAACAGCAGGTCCAAAGATGTCATGTTGATGAGTGGTCTGGTTACTGCCAATCTCACGCAATTCCTCCGGACGGTCAGCGGTTACCACAATCATGGGCACGCCAGCATGGTGTGCTTCGAGAACAGCTGGGTGCAGATTGGCAACTGCTGATCCAGAAGTGGTGATCACCACTGCAGGTGTGCGAGTTTCGACGGCAATACCGAGAGCAACAAAGCCTGCCACCCGCTCATCTATACGCACGTGGAGTTTCACATCACCGCGGCGTTCGAGCTCTGCTGCCACGAGAGCGAGAGCCTGCGAGCGTGCTCCAGGTGAGAGCACAATGTGTTCAACACCATGCTCAACGAGCGTGGTGAGAAATTCAGCCGCAAAAACGGATGCTGGGGCGTGCTTAGCCACGGGGACCATCGCCTGGAGGATCCGTG
>JBEBAV010000032.1:0-10724 GCA_041158725.1 Actinomycetota bacterium | reverse complement strand
GAAGGATCAACAATGAAGCGCTGCATAATCCAGGGGTATCCCATGGTGAGAATCAACCCAGAAACGACCAACATAGCTGTTCCCACCAGTGGCAAACGCCAGCGACCAGTGAATGCAGTCACGATGAACAGCAGCGCAACCAAGATGGCAATGACGGAGAGAATTTGCAGACCAGGAATGGTGGCATTGACGTCGGTGTAACCAGCACCGGTAATTAAGCCTTTGTCGCTGGTCAGGGTTGCGAACTGATCCAACCAAATGCTCACGGCCTGGAGAGCGATGTAAATCGCTGCGGTAACTGCGAGCTGAATTCGTGCTGCCTTAGCAACTCGGAGTTCACGCTGGGCAAGAGCAATAGAACCGTAAACGTAATTGGTTATCAGTGCGGCAAGTCCCGACAACAACACAATTGCTGAGAACAGGGCCACAACGGCCTGATAGAAGGGCAAATCGAACAGATAGAACGAGATGTCCATGTTGAATTGTGGATCAGTTTGGCCGCTGGAAACGCTGTTGATGGACAGCATCGCCAGCTGCCAACGGGTGGCTGTGGAGAGACCAGCGAAGACACCCAACAGTGCAGGGACACCCCAGGTCAACAGGCGACGGAGGGGTTCTATGACGTCTTGATAGCGATCTAACTGTGAGTTCAGTCGGGCATAAACCGGGCGAAGACGGTAGGCAACCTGAATCGATAGCCATACAGGCACTGCCATGGCGATAAATCCGGCAGCAAAGAAGCCCGCTGAGGCATACCACTGGGTGGTGAGAACGTTGAGGAAGCCCAATTGCTGGAACCAGAGCACATCTGCATAGACGCTCGCGAAAGCGAAGAATGCGATCAGAAGCACCACCAAGACTCCGATGGTGATGGCGACGGGGCCACGGTTTCCGAGACGTCCGGGGGTGGGAGCTGTTTTACTCACGTATTGACCTCTACTTGTGGTGGGTTAGGGACTAATTCTGGCACGTTGCAAGCGTGCCCATTGTGGCATTCATTGCTTCTGACTTGTCTCCGTGCACGGCCACGAAAGACAGCACAGATAAAGCATCATCGAGGGTTTTGACCGAAAAGACTTGGAGCCCATCGGGCACATGACCAACAACTTCGCCACAGTTATCCGCAGGAGCGAGGAAGAACGTGGCACCAGCCCTTTTCGCGCCATAAAGCTTCTGCTCAATGCCCCCAATGGGACCAACATTGCCTTGCGCGTCAATGGTTCCTGTACCAGCAAAGTGCTGACCAGCGGTCAAATCAGTGGGGGTGAGCTTGTCAATAATGCCAAGCGCAAACATCATTCCAGCGCTTGGACCGCCCACGTCATCGAGACGGATGGTGACGTCAAAGGGGAAGTCATACTTGGCTTTTGCGCCAATACCCAGGACTGTATTGCCGTCCACATTGATGGGGGTGACCTGGGCTTCCTGGGCATTTCCGCCACGGGTATAGCTCACCGTTCCAGGAGTTGCGCTGCCATTGGCTTTCAAAAGTTCACGCAGCTGAGGCACACTCTCCACGGCGGTGCCATTGAATGCAGTGATGACGTCACCGATTTGCAGGACTGACTTTGCCGGGGAAGTATCCGTGAAGCCGAGAACTTCAACGCCGACCACTACGTCATAACCAAGATTGGTCAACGCTGCAGCAATAGCGTCTTGCTGAGAATCAACCATCTGCGCGGTGTTCGACGCTTCGCGTTCTTTTGTTGTTTCAGTCTTGGGGAAGATCAGTTCCATAGGAACCACTGCCTTTGCAGGATCGAACCACGCACCAGCTACTTCAAGCCAGGAAGGAGTCTGATCTGGATTGCCCAACACAGAAACCGTTAACAGATCCAACTCACCGGTAGTCGGGAAGGTCTGAATACCGTCGATGGTAATCAGGGGAATCTTGTTCTTCTTGGTGTCATCCTCGGGGTCAGGCACTGAAACGGTGCCGAGAGTGTCGAACCACGGACCTGGTTGCTCAATGACATAAGCCGAGGGAACTGCGGCTAGGCCCACAGCGAGAACAAGTGAACCCACCAGCAACGTCACACCCAAAGTGCGACGACGCTGAGCCTTTGTTTTGGGGGTTTTCTGCTGCCCTTCGGGCAGCCCCTGTTCATCAGCATGGAACAGTGTCACACCAGTGCCACCTTTCTTCACATGCCGGTTTTCACTTCTCAATAAGAGTGTCAGGTATTGCTGTGTATTTCCCGCATGTTCGCGCCCAGCGCACGCGTTTTGCTCCCCTATTCATGCGAATTGCAGGATTCGGGGTTTAGCGTTGTTGTACCGACACAAAGGAAAGCGCATGGCGGACGACAACGATCGCACTCCAGAGGATGAATTTCGCGACATGATTCGCGACATTCTCTCCGGCAAGGAGGGTGTGGACGCGAGCCAACTCGCTGCAGCGGCAGGGCTTCCCAACGATCCTGCGAGCCTGGCGAACATCATGCGCCAATTCCAGGCAGCAATGAATGCGAGCGCTTCTGGCGAGGGCATCAACTGGAACATGTCGATGGAGCAGGCCAAGTCGCTCTCGCTCTCCACGGTCAAGCCCGTCACGGCTATCCAACGCGCTGAAATTGATCAGGCATTCCATGTCGCAAACCTGTGGCTGGCGGAAGCCACGTCAATCTCAGAACTTTCCTCCGCTCCTGCGCTGATTTCGCGTTTGGAATGGATTGAGCAAACCATGCCTTTGTGGACTCAGCTTGCTGAGCCGGTAGCAAACAGTATTTCTCAGGCCCTGACCAGCGTGCTGACTGATCAAGCACCTGAAGAAATGAAGGGAATGATTGCCGGCGCATCTCAGCTGATGAAGCAGATTGGCGGCACCCTTTTTGCTATGCAGTTGGGTCAGGTTGTGGGCCAACTCTCTACGGAAGTGGTTTCTGGTGGCGATGTCGGCATTCCCCTACTGGAGGAAGGTCAGGCTGCTCTCCTGCCACAGAATATGGACGAGTTTGGTGCCGGTCTTGATATTCCTATGGACCAGGTACATCTCTACCTCGCTGTTCGCGAGCTTGCCCACGCACGATTGTTCCGTCACGCCCGCTGGCTGCGACTGCACCTCATCTCCGCAATTCAAGACTTTGCCCGCGGAATCAGCATCGATCTTTCTCGCGTGGAAGACATTGCCGGCAACTTTGACCCCCAGAACCCTGATGAGCTCAAAGTAGCTCTCTCTAGCGGTGCACTTATTCCTCCCAAGAGCGAAGAACAGCTAGCGGCCTTGGGCCGCCTCGAAACCCAATTGGCCTTGATTGAGGGCTGGGTAGATGTTGTCACCGGTGCGGCCACGACCAGACTTCCCCGTGCAGGGGCACTGGCTGAGACTGTTCGTCGACGTCGAGCCTCTGGCGGCCCGGCAGAATCAGCTTTTGCCACACTTGTTGGCCTGGAACTTCGTCCCCGTCGCCTGCGTGAAGCAACTGTTTTGTGGCAACAGATTACGGATGCTGTGGGTGCTGAAGCCCGCGATGACCTTTGGTCTCACCCCGACATGATGCCCACCGCTGAAGATCTGGATAACCCTGCTGCACTCATTGCCAAATTGGAAGCAACTGCTCGTGGTGAGGTGGCAGAACCTGACGACATGGACCGCGCGTTGGCAGATTTGTTGGATGGAAACTTCCCCCCTGTGGATGAATCAGAACAGTAAATCTTGTTTTGCAGCATTCTTCGCTGCATGCTCAAACTTAATTCTGACCTTCCGCTCGTCTGGCGCACCCCCACGTCCCTGCAAATAGGGATTGATAATCCGCGCGCTCTACTTCCCCAGCTTTATCCGGCCGAAGAACGCTTCATTTCTGCATTGCGGACCGGCTTCGGAGATGCCTCACTCCAGACGGTAGCCAATGAATGCGGTCTCACCAGCGATGAATGCAGTGCCTTTCTGAGAGCACTAGGGCCAGCGCTCATTCCCACATCAGCCCAAACGAGCTGGCGAATATCTCTAGACGGCAGTGGTCCACTGGTGGACAGTTTGGGATTGTTATTGATTGCCTCCGGGCATCGAGTGGTCAGAGCCAGCGCTGCCGTGTCGGGGAAAACAGATCTCGCTGTTGTAGTCGGAGACTACGCCCTAGAACCTCACCGCCCAAGTGGATGGCTCTCTCGAGATATTCCTCATCTCCCCGTGGTGTTCACTGACGAGTCTGTCCGAATTGGTCCACTACTCGGAACCAGGCCTGCCTCCCTCACTCCCGCGGAACTTCTCCCTTGTGAGCAGTGCATTGAGCTCACTCATCGCGACAAAGATGCGTGTTGGGTTGCAATGGTGAGTCAATTGGTTGGCACACCCGCGCCGAGTCAGACACCATTGCTCAATGCAGAGATCTCGGGATTGATTGCCCGATGGGTCCAAACCCCAGATGCTCATCCGATTAGCAGCAACACTGCCATCAGAATCAACGCCAAAGACGGCAGTAAAGAGACCCTTACTTTCGCCCTGCACCCTGATTGTGCATGCCAAGCTCTGCCACGAAACGTGAGCGTTCTCGGTTCGTCGCACGACCAGTCCCCTGCTGTGCCCAAGACAAGGAGAGCTGCTTCCTAGCTCGGGTAATTGCGACATAGAGCAGACGGCGCTCCTCAGCAATAGCTTCCAAGCTTTGGGCGTAGCTGATGGGGAACAAACCTTCGCTCAGCCCAATGACGTGAACCGAATCCCACTCCAGACCTTTGGCTGAGTGAACAGATGCCAAGGTCACGGCGTGCATGGTGGGCTCGTGGCGTGCCGCCTGGCGAGCCAACAACTCGTCAGTAAATGCGCGGAAGCTCGTACCTTCTGGCGCTTCATCTGCCATCACCATGAGCGCATTGAGGGCTTCCCACTTCGAGCGTGCAGCTCCGGTGGCTTGGGGAGCTTCTTGGCTCCACCCCACCGAGCGCAGCACATCACTGACTGACTTGAACAGTGGTTCTCCAGACACAGAAACTGAAGCTCCACGAAGTGCCATGATGGCCTGTTTCACCTCGGGCAAGTCATAGAAACGCTTGGCCCCGTGGATAGTGCTGCTGATACCCAGATCAGATAGAGCTTGCTCCAGAGCTACTGCTTGCACATTGATGCGATACAACACAGCAATGTCTTCGGGCTGTGTGCCCGAGGCAATCTCGGCAGCAATCTTGGTCGCCACTGCACGAGCTTCAGCGCCATCGTTGGGATATTCCGTCAACTGTGGTTCAGAACCATCAGGAGTTGCAGCACTGAGTGTCAATGCGCCAGGACGATCACGCATGAGGGCATTTGCGGCCGCAACAATAGGAGCTGTGGAACGGTAGTTGGTCTCCAGCTTCACCAGATGTGCATCGGGAAACGTGGCTCCAAACTTCAATAGGTAGTCACTGGTGGCCCCAGTGAAAGAGTAAATGGTCTGACTTGCATCTCCCACAACACAGAGATCCCGGTGATCACCCAACCACAGGTTGAGTAGGTGATGCTGCAAGGGAGAAACGTCTTGGTATTCATCCACAACGAAGAAACGGTAACGCTCCCGCACTTCCATCGCCGCAGCTGCTTCAGACTCTAGGAGCCCAGCTGTGAGAAGTAGTACATCTTCCATATCTATCTGGCCGCGGGCATCCTTGAGGTCTTCATAGCCATTCATCACGGCAAGAACGTCGGAGACGGCCAAGTTTCCAGGCATTGGCCTGGCATAGGCACGTTTTTCATAACTCGACAAACTCAGATTGCTGGTCTTGCGCCATTCAACCTCAGACGCGAGATCGCGCAACGTGGCGGTGTCGAGCTTGAGACCGAGTTGTGTAGCCACCTCAGCGAGTGGTCTGGACTTGGACTCGAGAATCTTGGGGGTCTCTCCCCCCACAAACATGGGCCAGAAGTGCCCCAACTGACGCAGAGCAGCTGCGTGAAAAGTTTGCGCCTGAACCGGGCCAGCACCCAGGTGGCGCAGACGGGTGCGCATTTCACCGGCAGCACGGTTGGTGAAAGTTAATGCAAGGACACGATCAGGCGAATACGTTCCCGTGGCAATGCCATAGGCAATGCGGTGGGTGATGGCACGGGTTTTTCCTGTTCCCGCACCAGCTAGAACACAGACCGGTCCACGAAGTTCTTCTGCCACCGCACGCTGATCATCGTCGAGACCGGCAAGAAGTTCTTCTGGGGACGCTGCCACTATCTCACTCACGCTGGCCGCCCAAACCATGCATCTTCGAGGTCGAGAGTCTCCCCCAACCATTCCTCGATTAGTGCGCGGGCGATGGAGACTTTGCCGGGTAGGACGATTTCTCCCAAGCTCGCTTTGAGCTCTTCACGGGTAAACCAGCGCAGTTTCAAAATCTCTTCGCCGTCCGCCACGTGATTTTCAGGATCAAAGCCGGTTGCCACTTTTGCTCTAAAGCCCAACATGAGCGACTGTGGGAAAGGCCATGGCTGTGAACCCAAATAGACAGGGTTTTCGACAACGACTCCGGATTCTTCGAAAACTTCACGAATCACAGCAGCTTCAAGGGATTCACCCGGCTCTACGTAGCCTGCGAGGAGCGAGTAGCGATTGCTCTCCCACATTGCGTTATTTCCCATCAAGAGTCGATCTTGATCGTCGGTGACCAGAACAATCACCGCAGGGTCTGTCCGGGGGAAAACCTGGGCAGTGGGGTCACCTGGAAGGTGTCGAACCCAACCAGCCTGACCAGAAACAGTTTTCTCACCTGTGGCAGATAAGTGAGTGTGGGTGCGGTGCCAATTGGCCAACGCTAACGCCTGAGTGAATAGACCAGCATCACGGTCAGAAAGCTGGTGCCCCAGAGCACGCAGTTCGCCCCAGTTTGACGAATCAGGACCCAACACTGCAGCTGCACTCTCGCCCACAGTGACGGCAAGAAATGGCGTTCCGACCGGTTCATTGGGTACTTCTGCTGTGCTGACACCAAGGAAGATAATCTCCTGGTCTTCAGCAGCTGTGAGGGAGCTCACTTCATCCAAAGTGAGTGTGACGAGCTGAGTGCCCGAAACCAAGGCTTTCCCCTGGTGCAACACGATCACTCGGGTGCGCGCATCTGCTGCTAGTTCATCTAGTAGCGCAGGTCTGGTGCGCAGATCTGCCCGGCGATCGGTGGCATGACGAGACAACGTGAGTCGTTGTGTGAAATCCTCGGTCATTGCACTCGTTCTGGGGTATCAGTAGGGCTTTGGATGCGTGGCGTTGAGAGCCACAAGCGCATCCGCGAATTAGCCTGTATTTCATGGCCAGATCTCATATCACTCTAGCGGCGTTGGCTACAGCGGCTGTGCCCGGTTTTGACCCCGTTCAAGCCCAGGCTTTCTCCACCGGCATGCACGGTGACTTCTTTGCTGCCATCGTCACTGATGCTACTGGCCGCGAGCTCATAGTTCGTGTTCCCAACTCTGCAGAAGCTGAAGCTCAGCTCGGTGCTGAAAAGTATGCTCTCGAGACCATGACGGCAGGTATCCGTTCACGTTTGAGCTTCGACGTTCCCACCCTTGTAGGCCGCGCGCCTATTGGCAAGACGTTTGGTCTCGTTTTTGAATTCCTTCACGGCCACCAGCTTTCTCTTACTGAGTTCACGACAGCATCTGGCTTGCCGACCTCTATTGGAACCTCGATTGCGTCGATCCACTCTCTCCCCACGCACTTTGTTTCCGACGCAGGACTGCCATTCTTCACGGCATTAGATATTCAGCGACAGACTCGCGAACTGGTGAGTAAGGCTCAAGGAACTGCTTTGCTTCCTGCCGCGCTTTCTGCCCGCTGGCAGGAGGCAGTCGAAGACAACTCCTTGTGGCTCTTTGACCCCACAGTCATTCATGGCTCATTGGGTGCAGACTCCTTCATCGCTGGCACCGACTCCATCTCGGGTGTTCTGGGCTGGGCCGCTCTGCGCGTGGGTGACCCTGCTGCAGACATGCACTGGATTATCAACGCCCCTGTCGATTCGCAGGATGCAGCCTTTGCTGCATATGGCGACTCTCGTCACTCTCTGGTTGACCCCAAGCTTCGTCAGCGTGCAACACTGTATTCCGAGCTGGAACTCGCTCGCTGGCTGCTTCACGGCGTTGACCAAAAGAGCCCCGAAATCGTCGATGACGCCATTGACATGCTCGATCGCCTGGTCGACAGCGTTCACCAAGAGAACTCCAATGCCATCGGCACAGACACAGCACCCGTTTTGACTGTGACCGAGGTTGTAGAGCTACTGGATGAAACTCCCGGCGATGCTGCGTCTGGACGCTATCGCGGCATGGAGCCGGTCACAGATGACCAGCGCTCTTCCAACTCTCTTTCGGAGTAGATGCGCTCAGGCCTGATGACTGTGTCTTCTGCGACGAAGTAGAAGGCGGCATCGATGTTCTCGGCAGGAATTCCCGCCCAGCGCGCATAGGCAAGACGATAGAGCGCGAGCTGGAACTGTTTCAGTTCGAGATCAGCAGCATCCTTCGGTGCTTTACCGGTCTTCCAGTCCACAATTTCGAAGCGTTCCCCGTTCGAGCCTTCAACCTCATAGATGGCGTCGATCTTGCAAATAATGATGCTGTTTCCAAAGGGAACATTAACTTCCAGTTCGACAGCCACAGGCTTTCTTGTGGCCCACTGGCTTTGTTCAAAGTTTTCCTTCAACGCACGCAGTGTCTGCTCATCTGCAGAAACAAGCGCACTCTCATCCATGCCATCAAGTTCTCCCGGGTGAGCATCAACCAGATCTATGTGGCTAGAAACAACAGAGCGTTCTTCAACCCATGAGTGGAAGAGGGTTCCTATCGCGGTTGCACGATATGGGCGCTCAGGCAGTGGCCTGCGCAAAGACCTCGCTACAGCTTGAGGATCATCGATGAAGTCTTTGAAGCGCGACGCAGGAATTCGTTCGGGCAACGGAATATCGGCATCTGCTGTGGCGCGGAGGTCGCGCTCGGCAAGCAAGAGCTCTATCTCTGAATCCCAAGGCGTGGGGGTTGCTGTGCTGGCCAGATAGACCGCCTCGGCAGCGCGGGTGACAATGTCACGGCGTGACCCTAAAGAATCCAGGGGCCAGCTCACTGTTTCCTCATCATCGCCGAGAGGGTTGGTTTCATTGGCGGGAGCTTCTGGCAATGTCTGGGTGAATACCCCTGCGGCAGAGAGTTCCTGCAGGAATACCCCCGGAGGTCGTGGAGTGACCTGTGTGGCCCAGAACGAAGCCGAGAGCAGCAGACTGTGCTTCGCACGTGTCAGTGCCACATACGCCAATCTGCGCTGTTCATCGTCATAGCGAACCCGAACTTCTTCCACGAATTCGTCATATTTCTCACCGAGTTCGACCTGGGTGGTCGCAGAACGCCAGTTGAAGACGGGAAGGTGGAGGGCATCACCGCGGAATTGGAATGGCAGGCGGCCAAAGCCCAGCCAGTTCTCTGCACGTGTGCGATTACCGGGCAGTTCATCTTTCACCATGCGTGGAATGGCGACGACATCCCATTCGAGGCCTTTCGCACCGTGAATGGTCATGATCTGAACCGTGCCGGGTTCTGCAGGTGCTGATTGTGGACTGAGTCGTTCGCGGCGTTCGGCTTCTTTAAGCCAGCTGAGGAATCCGCCCAGAGTTGCCCGGTCTTCCCCGTCCACATAGGCACTGAGTGGTTCCATGAACGCTTCAAGACTGGACAGTGCCGTGGCAGCTGATTCGTTTGCTACCGCTTCAATGTCGAGAAGGAGCTCTTGCTGTGCAATGGTGACTAACTCTCGAAGGTCCACCCCAACACGACGACGTAGTCGTGCAATTTGCTCCCCTGCCTGCTTGAGTCTGGCTAGACCTGTTGCCGAAAGGTTTTCAAGAACGGAATGACTTTCTGGCGCCGACACCACAAAGTCCAGAGCATCAACAAGTGAAGAGCCATCTTCAGAAACAACAGAGTTACGCAAAGCAGTACGCACTTCTGCTGTGAGTCGCTGCTGGCGGTGATCGCGTTCACTCATCCACTTCGCAATAGCACTGAGCCCCATAATGTCCTTAGGTGCGATAGCCCATCTTGCTCCTGTGAGGAGTCGGACAAGTTCTGAATCTGCCGTGGCATCGTGCAATACGCGGAGCGTGCAGACTAGGTCGACAATGACCGGTTCGTCTAACAGGCCCCCCAATCCCACAACGTGGTATCGAACACCATGCTCATCTAGAGCTCGCTTGAATGGCTCTATACCCTTCAAGGAACGACACAACATTGCTGATGTTGTCTCGTCATTGACGCGGGCCTTAAGCCACAGCGCCACCTCGTTGGCTTCATCAAAGATGGTTTCGGAGACACTGAGTTCAACCTCGCCCTGTGGGGCATCGGGCTTTGCTCGCAGCTGCTCAACGGGGATCTGGGTCTTCGCGGTCAGTGGGCGGACCAGCTGGTTGGCAGCATCGAGCACCCCAACAGGGTTTCTCCAACTGGTGGAGAGGGAATAGGTTGTTGTGCTGGCCACGCCGGAACCAAACGCTGCACCAAATTGCTCAATATTGTCGGCAGAAGCACCACGCCAGCCATAGATGGACTGGTGGGGGTCACCCACCGCCATCACCGGAGTCTGAGCAAAGAGCATGCTCAGCAATTGCGTCTGCACCACCGAGGTGTCTTGGTATTCATCTAGCAGGACCACCTTGAACTGGCTGCGGAAATCTGCCACAACGCTGTCAAAGCGTTGACAGATTTCTAGCGCCAGTGCGACCTGGTCGCTGTATTCGATCAAACCTTGGCGACGCTTCGCTTCTGCAAAAGCTGTTGCCAATTC
>JBEBAV010000031.1:0-5547 GCA_041158725.1 Actinomycetota bacterium | reverse complement strand
AAAACTCACGAAGCCCCAGAGAATCCCAGCGAGCACCTGGAACTGCTGTTGATTGAGTAGCGCCATCGTCGTAGTTCCAGTCATAGGCGCGAGGAGTAAATTGAACCTCCGCAGATTGACCAAAGAGTGCACCTCCGACCACATGAACAGAAGCACCAGCAATGAAGTTCGTATTCAGGTTAACCACTGACCAACCTCGAGGTTGCGAAGTGAGTGTTGCGGCCTGAGGCACGAAATTGGCGAGATCAGACACAGTGATCGGAGCGTATGTGACGGGCGCAGGCGAAGGAGTTGGAGTAATTGGTTTCCGCTGACACTGGGGAGAAGGGGTAACAAACCCCAAGCACCTAAAGGCAAACGAGGAAGGATAGAAAACAGGTCTCACGACAGTACTGCGAGTACCTGTGGTCCTGCCAATAGGGGCCACAACTGCAGATGACGACCCTCCAGGAGTAGTTGATCTAGCCCAGACATCTACTGAATTGTTGGAGGTTTGTGCGCCTGTGCATGTACCAATTCGTTGATCAACAGATGAACAACTGCTTGCCGCATATGCAATCGGGGTGCCAATTAGATCTAAAGAAACTACGAAAATGAAAGCTGAAGCAACTCCTAACAGAAGTTTGTTCCGGACCATGTTTCACTTCCAGAAATAATCAAACTTCCATCTAGAGATTTGAACGAGACTAATAATGGCCAACGGTCAATTCTTCCCGATGGAGTTACATCCTTACCTGATTTATCAATAAGCCTGCTTTGAGAACTGTCTAGGCACAAATAGACCGAAACATCATTCTCACCTGATTGAGCAATATGAAGAGTGTCGAAGTTCATTTGCCCTGAGGAGTGAATTTCTTTTGAAACATAAGTTTCAAAAGAGGTTATTTCCAATCGATATTGCTCAGCGCTCAACATCGGTTTTAACCTCTCTGGATTATCCCCACCATCCCGGGCTATCTGGTCTGAGACTTCGAGGTAATGGGCGTAAGCAGTCTGGGCTGCAGCAAGTGCCTCTTCATCACTTGCGAAGAGTGGTTTCTCGACGGTATTGATCTCAGCAGGTTGAGTGTTTTGCGCCGGAGAAGAGCATCCTGTGAGTGCGAGTGCTACGAGGGGGACGGCAATGAGTGACTTGAGTTGCATGACAGGAAACCTAGTGAAGTTCCCGAATGCACTTCCTGAGTTATCCACACCTACTTAAACGTCAAGAGGGAGAGCCCCAAGGCTCTCCCTCTTGTGTGAGTGTTTCTCTACTAGCCGCCGAGTGCTGCAGTGAGAGGTGCTGATACGAAGTAGAGCACGAATCCAGCTGCAACAATCCAGAGCACGGGGTGGATTTCCTTAGCCTTGCCAGCGAATGCGCGGACAATAACCCAGGTGATGAATCCGATACCGATACCGTTTGCGATCGAGTAGGTGAAAGGCATGATGATGATCGTCAGGAAGGCGGGGAACGAAACGCTCCAGTCCTTCCAGTCGATGTCAACAACCTGAGCCATCATGAGTGCACCCACGATGACCAGTGCCGATGCGCCAACCTCGATGGGGACTACAGAGGTCAGTGGAGCGAAGAACATCGCAACCAGGAACAGAACACCGGTGACGATGTTTGCCAGACCGGTGCGAGCGCCACCAGCAATACCAGAAGCGGACTCGATGTAGACGGTGTTGGAGGAGGTTGAGGTGAAACCACCAACAACAGCACCAGCACCTTCAACAACCAGTGCCGACTTCAGACGAGGGAAGTTGCCATCCTTGTCAGCAAGGCCAGCCTGCTTGGAAAGACCGGTCATGGTTCCCATTGCATCGAAGAAGTTCGAGAACACGAGGGTGAACACGAGCATGATTGCAGCAAGTGCACCAATGCGCTCGAAGGAACCGAAGAGGTCGACCTGTCCGATGGTGGAGAAGTCAGGAACAGCAAAGACGCTGGTGGGGAGACCAGGAATGGTGGTGTCCCAACCGAATGGGGTCACGAATTCACCGTTGACGAACTTTCCACCAACCTTGAAGATCGCCTCTGCAATGATCGCGATGATGGTGGTGGTAACAAGACCAATCAGGATTGCTGCACGAACGCGCATTGCCATCAGAACAGCAATGGTGAGAACACCAATGATGAAGATGGTGGTGGGCAGACCAATTCCGTGGTCGGTGCCAACACCGAGTCCAACTGGAACGGGACCTGCGTCGGTGCGACGAACAAGGCCACCGTCAACCAGACCGATGAATGCGATGAAGAGACCAATACCCACGGTGATCGCGGTCTTCAGTGCTGCAGGAACAGCAGTGAAGATCATGGTGCGCAGACCGGTGACTGCGAGGATGAGGATGATGATACCGTCGATGACGACGAGGCCCATGGCCTCCTGCCAGGTGACATCCTTGACCAGGGTTACTGCGAGGAATGAGTTGATACCCAGTCCTGCTGCAATTGCGAATGGCAGACGAGCAACGAAACCGAATGCAATGGTCATCAAACCAGCAGCCAGAGCAGTTGCCGAAGCGATTGCCTGAGGTGCGAATTCGAATGCATCTGCTGCTCCACCGCCGATAACGTTGCCGTTAACGTCGGGGCTGAAAGCCAAGATGATGGGGTTCAGGATGATGATGTAAACCATCGTCATGAAGATGACGAGACCGCCGCGGAACTCCGTACCAATGGTGGATCCACGCTTGGTGATTTCGAAGTAGCGATCGAGTGTTGCTGAGAAGCCTGACTTGGGCTTTTCGGTGGTCGAGGACGACAAACCGTTCTCCTTTTTGAGTAGGGATGAGGGAACTACAAGGTCAAGAATAACCCAGCTGAGAATTTGCCTAGAATTTGAAGCCGAAAGTCTAAACCACTACCTGAAGTAATTTTCTTCATGCAAAACCACCACATATAGGGTTTTCCACACTGCCGTAGCATGGGGTTATGACTGCGAAGCCGCCTCGTAACAGCGTTGAACTCGAAGCACAGGGAATCACCCTGGCACAGCAACTTCCTGATCGTGCTATTCGCGGAAGTGTCGAGATTGATGGCTACAAGCTCGCTACCATCACCATCGAGCCACAGGGTGAACGGATTGGAACGGCTTTGCTTGTTCCTGGCTACACCAGCTCTGCTGACACCTTCAACGGATTGTTGCAGCTGCTTTCTGAACGTGGATACAAAGTCGTCTCTTTCTCACAACGTGGACAATGCCTGTCAGAGGGCCCCAATGATGTGGCAAGATATGAACTTCCCCGCTTGGGCAAAGACATCCACGAGATCATTGAGAAACTTGGCCTGGGTAACAAGGTTCATCTCCTCGGCCACAGCTTCGGCGGCGTTGTGTCCATCGAAGCTGTCCTGCAAGACCACTCCCCTTTCGCGAGTCTGACTTTGTGGAATTCTGGGCCCCGAAACATGGGCGGCACCCTAGAACAGGAACGGGCTGGCCTAGTGCAGCACGGACCCCGTGCCTTCTTCGTGGGCAACCAGCTAGCTAATGGTAAGGACCCAGAAGCCGATATCAAAGGTGAGCTCAACGTCATCGAGCAGTACTACTACGACCGTCTGATGAGCACGAACCCTGCTCAGCTGGAAGCTGGAATCAACATTCTGATAGACCAGGTCGACAGAACTGTTGAGCTCTCACGCACAGGCATTCCGGTTCTTGTGTCCCACGGCGCCAATGACGATGCATGGCCTATCGACATGCAACGAGAGATGGCAGAGCAGCTTGGCGCTGACTACGTAGTCCTCGCCAATGCGGGGCACTCAGCCCATGCTGACCGCACCTATGCCTCAGCTCAGTTACTGGCCAACTTCTGGGACGAGCACTAATTCTCTAGGCCAGCTGGTGAATGACCAAGCTGGTCAAGAAACCGAGAGTGGCGAGTAAACCAGTGTAATTGTGGGCCTTGCGAAACGCATCAGGAATCATGGTGTCGCAGATCATGGCTAGCATGGCACCTGCCGCCAGTGAGGTGATGAACCCGGTGAGCTCCACAGGAGCATCGGCCAAGATGGTGAAACCCAACAAGCTGGAAATTGCTGCCGCGAGAGCAATGCCGCCCCAGAGCAAGAACACAAAGCGAGGCTTCTTTCCCGCTGCTTTCAGCTCCGCCGTGCTGGAGAGGCCTTCTGGCAGGTTCGAGATGATGACCGCGGTGAGGATGGGGACACTCACTCCCTGCCCACTGAGCATAGATAAGCCCAACACCATGGACTCGGGAACGCCGTCAAGCAGGGCTCCCACAGCAATACCTGTGCCCGTGCCCGGACCTTCTTCCGAACCTCGGCGATTACGTGCATCTCGACGATCGAGCAGGATATTCGCGCCGACGTAAACCACAGCACCGACAGCAAAACCCGAGATGGTGGGCCACATTCCGGCTTCAGACATTGCTTCACCGACAAGATCAAACGCCAAGGCGGAAATCAGCACCCCCGCACCAAACGCCATCACACTGGCCACTACCCGGGAAGAAACGTTGACGAACCACGCAATGAGCGCACCCACAAACAGAGCACCACCAGCAAGCAGGCCTGCGCCTGCTGCGGTGAGCCATTCGTTCATGACTACAGGTTATGCGTATTGCGTCGAAATAGCGCGGGTCAGGATGTGAACCAGAGCATCCAGCTGAATCGAATCCTGCGAGCCTGCTTCAATTTCTTCACCCTCGAGTGCACGAGCAGCAAGACCACGCTTGCTGTCGATGAGCTCAGCAATCTTGGCATCAATGGTTTGTGCAGCAATGATGCGCCACGCCGTCACAGGCATTTCCTGACCGATGCGGTGAACGCGGTCGATGGCCTGTGTCTGTTCAGCTGAGGTCCAGGACAGTTCTGCCAGAACCACGTTGGATGATGCTTGCAGGTTCAGACCAACACCGGCAGCGGTCAAAGAACAGACAGCAACCTGGACCGACTCATCCTTGTTGAATGCGTCGATGGCGTCCTGACGAGCTGCAGTGCTCTGATCACCACGGATGGAGACAGACTTGATGCCTTGAGCGGCGAATGCGCGCTCGGCAGTATCCATGACATCGATGTGCTTAGCGAAGAACACGACCTTGCCCACCGATCGTGCGAGCTGTGCTGCGTAGTCGGAAGCCAGTCCAGCCTTAGCCTGACCAATCTTGCGAACCATGGTGAAGACGTTCTCGCCAGTCTTCTGGCCCTTCGATTCGTCAAGTTCCTGCTGAGCAACCATGCGGATGAGCTCCGTGGTGGAGCCACGGAAGTTTCCAGAAACCGTGAGACGGTTATAGCGATCGAGCAGACGCTTCGCAAGCTCAGCTTCAGCAGCCTTGATCGAGTTACCAAGCTCGTCATCGAGTTCAACGGGCAGGTCAACAACGCGCTTGGCAGGAAGATCCTTAGCCACGTCAATCTTGCGACGACGAACAATACCCATCGAAATGACGGTCTCCCGGGCGGAAGGATAGAACGCCTGGTCAGCAGGGGTAAGACCAATAGCTTCGAGCTTGGCGGTCAGTTCAGCAGAGGGCTTCTCGCCGTCAATCCAGCCGAGGAACTTCCAAATAGCGCGGAAGTCATCGATGTCGTTGATCAGT
>JBEBAV010000030.1:0-8870 GCA_041158725.1 Actinomycetota bacterium | reverse complement strand
GCGTGACAACGGCAAGGCCGGTCTTTGCTTTTCTATATTCTTTGGCGGGCATGTATCAAGGCTAGACGAATGCGGCGTGACCTGTGATGGCTCGACCCACAATGAGGGTGTTCATCTCCCTCGTTCCCTCATAGCTATAGAGCGCCTCTGCGTCAGCGAAGAACCGGGCAACATCGTAATCCAACACGATTCCATTGCCGCCTAGAATCTCTCGACACCATGCCACGGACTCGCGCATGCGAGCGGTGGCAACTGCTTTTGCCAGTGCTGCGTGCTCGTCCTTCAGCTTTCCGGCATCTTGCATACGCGAGGTTTCCAGCACGAGAGACAGGCTTGAGGTGATGTTGCCCAGGCTCTTCACCAGCAGATCTTGAACCATCTGGTGGGAAGCAATCGGTTTACCAAACTGGATACGTTCCTTCGCATATGCAAGAGCTGCCTCATACGCTCCCACCGCGATACCAACAGCTGCCCAGGCAACTTCAGCACGGGTGAGTCGAAGAACCGTCGCAGTGTCAGCAAAACTGTTCGCCTTCTGCAAGCGGTTCGACTCGGACACTCGCACGTTGGTCAACGTGATGTCCGCATTCTGAACAACGCGCAGAGACTGCTTACGTTCAATCTTGGTGGCGACAAAACCTTCAGAATCCGTTGGCACAATGAAACCCTTGACCTGACCATCTGCGGTGTCCTTCGCCCAGACCAGACAGATGTCTGCCCAGGTCGCGTTACCAATCCACCGCTTGGCGCCATTGAGCACCCACTCATCGCCTTCACGGGTTGCCGTGGTGCGCAGGCCTTGAGCTGAGTCTGAGCCTGACAGGGGTTCGGTCAAGCCGAAAGATCCAACAACCTCACCTGAATGCATTTTGGGCAACCAATACGCTCGTTGTTCCTCTGAGCCACACACGCCCACCGAACCCATGGCGAGCCCGTTCTGAACTCCGACATATGTAGCCACACTGGCATCAATGCGTGCCAGCTCGAGTGCGACCCAACCGCGGAAGACGGCACTGGTTTCAAAAGGTTGGGTCTCCGGCCAGGCCATCCCAATCAACTTGGTGTCAGCCAGTCCCTTCACCAGTGTTGGAGGAAACTCTGCGCGATCCCAGTAGTGATTAATGATGGGTTTGATTTCCGTCTCGAGGTAATGACGTAGTTCCATCAACTTGTCGAGTTCAACAGAAGACAGACTCGCCTCAAGTTGGAAGAAGTCGCTTGGCAGGCTCTCAAAGGTCATGTGGCTAGGCTAATCCTCGTGATGATTCGTGTCGATAACCTTCCGCGAGATTATGCCTGGGGTTCGCTCACAGACATTGCAGAACTTCGAGGGCAGGAACCCACAGGGAAGCCTCAAGCAGAGCTCTGGTTAGGCACGCACCCCGGATCACCTACAGCGATTGTCAATCCAGCTGAAGCCTCTGGCGCAGCAACAATTGCCGACTATCTTGCTTCTCGTGGAGAGCAGCCGCTGCCTTATCTGCTCAAAGTGCTGGCAGCTGCCCACCCGCTCTCCATTCAGGCACATCCCTCTCCTGAGCAAGCTCAGGAAGGCTTTGCCAGAGAGAATGCGGCCGGCATCCCCCTGAATGCACCTCATCGCAACTACCGGGATGATGCTCACAAGCCGGAACTGATTTATGCCCTCAGTGACACCTTCGAAGCGTTGTGTGGATTTCGGGATATAGAGCTGACTATTTCGGAATTAGAAACCCTCGCAGCAGCTAATGCGCAAGCATGTGCTCCCACCTCGGCGCTCGCCGAGTTCACGAGTGAACTTCACACGCGAGGAGAGGGGGCAATCCGCTGGGCTTTGGATTGGGCATTGACAGGGGATAACGCTGCAGCTCTCGTTGCCGAACTGGGCACCGCCGGAAAACTGGTCACAGATTCCCTGCTCATCGAACTGGCTGAGGACTACCCGGGCGATCCAGGCATTGTTGTTGCGTTGCTGTTGAACCGTGTCACGCTGACAAAAGGGCAAGCGCTGTATCTCCCGGCAGGAAACATGCACGCCTATATCCGAGGCTTAGGTATTGAACTCATGGCCGCCAGCGACAATGTGCTCCGCGGAGGCCTGACCACAAAGCACGTGGATGTCCCAGAATTGCTGTCCGTCGTCAGCGACAAAGTGGTGCCCGTGCCCATCCTCGAACCGACCACGGTAAGTGAGGGCATCGATTTATTCGTGCCTGATGTCCCCGATTTTGTCTTGGCACATGTCACTGTCACTGCCGAATCCGGTGACACTGGAGAACTTTCTCTCACCCGCCACGCAATTGTTACGTGCACGGCAGGAAATGTGACGATTCGTGGCGCTGCATCTTCGATCGAACTCACACAGGGTCAAAATGCTTTTGTTTCCGCCGAAGAAAAGGACATTTCCTTCCTGGGCGAGGGTGAACTTTTTGTCGCTCTTTAGGGGATGAACAGTATTTTGTTCGTAAACTCTCCAGCGCGTCTTCAAAGTTTTCTCATCTCAACTTGACGTAAACGAATGACAACGGTGTAATTACTAAGACACGCCATGGTGGCGTGCTTAAGACACCGGGGTGGGAGTTCTTTATGGCACCGGAATATCGCGCAAGCGTTCCAGAGAATTGGTTTGTAGATCCAGTTCGCTTGGGAGTTCCAGGAACCCCTTCATCTCGCAACATTGACGTTGACGACAACCCCCTCGCATGGCAGGCAGATGCACTCTGTGCACAGACTGACCCTGAGTCCTTCTTCCCTGAAAAGGGTGGTTCCACTCGCGACGCCAAGAAGATTTGCACCTCCTGCGAAGTTCGCAGCGAATGCCTCGAATACGCCCTCTCCAACGACGAGCGTTTCGGTATCTGGGGTGGTCTGAGCGAGCGCGAACGCCGCAAGCTGCGCCGCCGCGCATAACTTCTCAGAAACCTTCTGTTTCCTAGCCACGCCCGCCCCATTGGGCGGGTTTTTGGCTTCTCCTGCCTAGGCTGGCAGGGATGAAAACGAGAGTTACTGCGATCATTGTTGCCCGCCAGGGTGGCGAGCATCTCGCGCGAACCCTCGATGCACTCTCGAAACAAACGAGGCGACCAGATATCGTCCTCGCGGTGGATAATTCACCCAAGAACACTGCTGCTGCGCAGCTACAAACTTTCGGTGCCAGCCAGGTCCTCACTGGTGGCGGTCGTCTCAGCTTTGGTGAAGCCCTCGATGTGGCTGCCCGAGCTTTTCCTGCCGTTTCAGGTCCTGACGAATACCTGTGGTTCCTCGCTCAAGACAGTGCCCCTGAACCCGCAGCGTTGGCTGAGCTTGTGGGGGCTTTGGAAGTTTCCCCCTCCGTAGCAGTGGTTGGCCCCAAACAGATGGATTGGGAACGACCCGACTACATCCGTGAATATGGTTTGACTCTGGCACAGGGTGGCCGCACTATTTCCCTCGTCGTTGACGAACTCGATCAGGCCCAGCACGACCTCGTCTCTGACGTGATGGGTGTTGGTGCAAACGGAATGCTCGTTCGCCAACAGGTGTGGGAAGAACTGGCTGGTTTTGACCACCACCTTCGTGTCGTGGATGACGCTCTGGATTTCTGTATTCGTGCTCGATTGGCAGGTCACCGAGTATCGGTAGTTCCCACAGCACGAGTCATGAGTGCTGGTGACGGCGTCATCGGACCTGTGGGAACGGACAGTTACCGTGCTCGGAAGAAGCGCGCTCGTCAATACCGTTCAGCTGAGCTCTACCGACGTCTTGTGTATTCCAAGAGCGGTGCACTGTTATGGCACTGGCTCGGTTTACTTCCGTCAGCGGTATTGCGTTCATTAGGCCAATTGCTTGCCAAACGTCCTGGAGCCGTTTCTGGTGAATTCAGAGCAGCTCTTTCTGCCGCGTTCTCAGGTGGTTCCGTCGGTCGCGCCCGCAAACTCATCCGTTCCACACGAGTGGCTTCGTGGAACTCCCTAGCGCCACTGCGAGTTTCACGCGCAGACGTCCGTCGCCGAGAAACCCTCGCACGCGAAGCCATCCAATTACGTGTTCATGGAGAAAAGAAGCCCATCCACTTCTTCTCATCTGGCGGTGCTTGGGTCACGCTGATCCTGGCCTTCCTTTCGGTCGGTGGGTTCTCAACTTTGGTGGGAGCGAATGCGCTTGCTGGAGGGGCATTACTGCCTTTAGGCGGTTCCTTCACGGACCTGTGGGCACAAACACTCTGGGGTTGGCGCGAGGGTGCCTTCAGCGTGGTCGGCCCAGCTGATGGATTTGCCGGTGTCGTAGCTCTGCTGGGAACACTGACCTTCTGGCAACCGAGCTTCTCCCTTGTCTTGCTCTGGTTCCTTGCGATGCCTCTTGCGGGACTTGGTGCCTGGCTATTGGCCGCTCGACTGACTCAACGTGCCGGCATTCGCGCCTTTATTGGTTTGGGTTACGGCCTGAGCCCTGCTTTACTCGGGGCACTGACAGAGGGCCGACCCGCGGCAGTAGTTGCACACATTCTCTTACCGTTCCTGTTCTTTGCTGGTATTCGTGCAGCACGTTCATGGTCAGCTTCTGCCACGACCGCGCTGCTCTTTGCTGCTGTTGTGGCGTGCGCCCCATCGTTGACGCCTGCGCTTCTCGTGATCTGGATTGGCACCCTGCTGCTGACTGGCAGGTATGTGCCTCGCTTCCTGGCGATTCCAATCCCTGCTGCTGCGCTCGTTGCACCCATTGTGGTGATCCAGGTCTTTGGACTGAATCTGTTTGGCCTCGCTGCAGACCCAGGACCAGCTGTGGCCAGTGCGGTTGCACCGCACTGGCAGCTCGCCCTTGGATTCCCCACAGAAGGCCTGGGTGGATGGCTTGAGGCTGCTGGGTTCTTGCCCTGGGCGAATCCTGTTGCATCAGTGTGGGTTGCCATCTTGGTTGGTGTGCTCGTTGCCCTCGCTTTTGTGGGACTCTTCTCTCAGTACCCCATCCGTGCCCAGCTTGCAGTGCTGGTGATGGTTCTCGGTATTGTCACTGCAGTTTTTGCTTCAGGCCTCTTTGTCTCCTTCAATGGGGGAGAGCCAGTTGCCATTTGGCCCGGTAATGGCCTGAGCTTGGCCTGGCTGGGGCTCATGGTTGCTGCCGGTACAGGAGCATCTATCCTTCGACGCTTCTCCTTCTATCCGGCGGTTGCAGGTATTGCTGCAGTGACCCTTCTGGCCCTGCCTGCACTCGCCGCATCGAGCCTGGGCAATTCACGTGTTGTTGCGGGCAATGGACAGACTTTGCCCGCTTATGTAGTTGCTCAGGCAGCTATTGATCCCCAGGTGGGAACACTCGTCTTGACTCCTCAACCAGACGGTGGACTTGGCGCCACCCTCGTTCGCGGAGCTGGAATGACGTTGGAAGCGACCTCAACCTTTGTGACTACCGGTGCCGGTTTTGCCCCCCAGGAGCAGATACTTGCCGACACGGTGGGCAACCTTGCTTCGGTCAGTGGCAATGACTCTGCTGACGAACTCACCTCTCTCGGTGTTGCGTTCATCGTATTGACACCCTCCCTGGCAGAAGTGGGTGAAAATGTGTCACCACAGGCTCAATCAATGTCTGCACGCGTCAAGGCGACCCTCGACGCTAATGCGGGTGTAGAAATCGTCGGTAAGACAGACGCCGGCCTGCTGTGGCGGTTCCCTGGATATGATTCCGCGGCGATCGCACCGTTGCAGCCTTCTATGCCAATCGAGCCCTGGCGTGTAGTCATAGCTGCTGTTCAGGCATTGGTCATTATTTTGACGCTGCTTCTGGCCATTCCCACGGGGGCAGTGATGCCGGATGCTCGACCCAAGCGCTATCTTCCTGGCCTCATTGAAAACGAGGATGAACTAGGTACCGTCGACCCCTTGGCAGGTGATCAAGATGTCGAAAACAACTAAAGCTCTCCGTGCAGGTGTCACGGGCGTCACAGGAATTGTCAGTGCTGGTGCCGTTGCATTGGGTATCGCCGCTCTCGTTACCCTTCCGCTTCCTGAGTACCTCGGTACTGCACCAGCACTCAGTGTTGCTCCAGTCCCGGCAATCCAGCAGCGTGTGTGTCCTGGTCCCCTGCTCGAACTTGCCCCACAAACCTCTGATGCCGTGTCGTTTTTCTCGGCTGCTCAGCCAGAGTATTTAGAAGCATCGAGTGAAAACAGCTTCGACGAGACCTGGCTTGATGCTCTCGATAACGAAAATGACGCGCTTTATGCCGCGCCGAAAGTCATTTCTGTTCCACCAGCTGCCTCTGCTGAGCTAGCCCCCCTCCTAGCCGGCAACCAGGTCCAACTCTCAGCCACAGAAACCTTGTCAGGTCTTGCAACCGCTGCGTGTAGCGAACCAGCGAACGATATCTGGCTTGTCGGTGGATCCACCGAGGTTGGTCGCACCACGTTACTCACCCTGTCGAATCCCACCGATGTCACCGCAACGGTGACTGTTGAAGTCTTTACCGAGCAGGGATACATTGACGCGGTTGCTGGGGAAGGAATCATTGTTCTCCCGGGAGAGCAACGGATTGTTTCTTTAGCTGGTTATGCTCCAGATGCACTGGCGCCCGTAGTTCGTGTTCTCAGTAATGGTGGACAGGTCTTGGCAAACCTGCAACAGACCGTCACTCGTACCCTCATGCCCTCAGGCGTGGAGTGGGTCAGTCCCGCATCGGGACTGGCCACCCAGCAGATCATTCCTGGTGTTTTTGTTGCCGGCCAGCACGATCATGACCGGTCCGAGGTCAGTGATGCCACGAGTGACCTCGAGCCAGGTATTCGTGTACTTATCCCCGGAGAAAAGAACAGCGAAGTAACCGTTACGTTGCTTTCCAGCACGGGTAAGAAAGTGGAGTTCTCCGCAAATCTCACGGCGCAGAAAGTGACCCAGCTTCCTCTTGCCGGAGTTCCCGACGGCACATACACAGTCATCGTCACGTCACAGGAACCACTTGTTGCCGGGGTTCGCACAGTTCAGGATGCGACCACTGATCCTATGGCGATTGATGAACATGATTCATCTACCCCCACCCCCACAGCAACCCCTGCCCCCACAGAACAAGCACTTGCTCCCGTCGTTGCACCAGGCGGTGCAGTATCTGGTGGTGACTTCACCTGGCTCGCGTCGAGCTCGTTCCTGACGGACGAAATTCTGATGCCTATCCCTCAGGGTCCCAACCCGATAGTGACGTTCTATAACCCTGCCAATAGGACAGCAGACATAGTGTTGTCAGCTCAGGGCCAGAAGGACATCACCCTGAAGGCTCCAGCAGGTGAGATGGTCACGACGCCGCTAGTTTCCGGGAACAAGTACTCGGTTAAGGGAACCCAGGGCCTCGTGGGCGGACTGACATTCATCGGGATTGGTGTGGGCTCATCGATTCCGCTCAACCCAGCAAACGTGCTCGGGTCGAGCATCACGATTTATCCGCGCTAGAAGCGCTAGGGGCGAAGACGTTCCGGGCCTAAATCCCACGGGTCTTTGCCCAGTAGTTCTGCCACAGCTCTGAAGACCACGCTTTCAATCATCATCTGGCGATGCAGAGGGTCATCTTTGTGGAGCTTGCTCATACGTTGGATAGGCACCCGATAGAGAACAATGCGGCGTCGTTGGTGATCAACTTTCCATCTCTCAACCACACCGTTGACCTCCACGCGGGGAGGAGCTGCAGCCACATCGAAGTGGACTCCCTCCAGTTCTTCAGCCCACATGCTTCGGAGGTAATCCACCGTGTGAGCGATGGTGAGCATGAATGTTTCGTAGCGTCCACGAAGCTGGGGAAGGTGAGGCCCTGTGACAGGCCCTCGCATACCCCGCCCGTGCCGATCACGGCTGAGTCCCCGGTTGGGGACCGTGTTCGGGAATGCGCTATCCATGCGCCCATGCTACTCGCGCACTACCCTCGAGTTATGGAACGTGTCTGCACCAAAGGTCGCTGTAAGCAGCCAGCTGTGTTTACGCTGACCTACGACTATGACGACAAGCTGGCCGTTATTGGCCCACTGTCGCCAGAACCTGAAGCAGCAGCACATGATTTGTGCCGAAAGCATGCCCTTGGTTTCACTGCGCCTCAGGGGTGGAGCGAAATGCGTCATTTAGACTTAGCTAATGAGTAATTCAGCTGTTGAGAGCCTCCGTTCAATCGTCAAGGCCTATGACGTTCGTGGACTCGTGGGGGAACAACTCACCGAAGACATGGTCGAAGCTCTCGCTGCCGGCTTCATTGATGAGATCCATGGTGCTGGTTCCGAAGTAGTTGTCGGTCATGACATGCGTGACTCGTCACCAGGTTTTGCTGCTGCCTTTGCTCGCGGAGCCCAGGCACGTGGTGCGAACGTGGTGAACCTGGGACTGTGCTCAACGGATGAGACTTACTTCGCTTCTGGTTCGTGGAATTCCCCTGCAGCGATGTTCACGGCTAGCCACAACCCTGCCGCCTATAACGGCATCAAGTTCTCTCGTGCAGGTGCTCAAGGCATCAGCCTGGACACCGGTCTAGCCGCCATTCGTGACCGTGCGTGCGAGTACCTCGAGAATGGTCTTGAGGCTGTTGCAAATCCTGGTTCCTACCGCGAAGTCGACGTGCTGGCTGACTATGCCGGGTACCTGCGCTCACTCGTTGATCTCTCCGGCATCAAGCCCATTCGCGTCGTCGTGGATGCCGGTAACGGAATGGGTGGTATGACTGTGCCAGCTGTTCTGGGAACAGCGGCAGGTCTACCCGCGTTGCCCATCGAAATCATTCCGATGTATTTCGAACTCGATGGAAACTTCCCCAACCACGAAGCCAACCCGCTCGAGCCCAAGAACTTGGTTGACCTGCAGAAAGCAGTCGTCGAGCATGGTGCTGACCTAGGTCTGGCCTTCGATGGAGATGCTGACCGCTGCTTCGTCATCGACGAGAAGGGTGCACC